>JAISIV010000118.1 GCA_031261865.1 Lactobacillaceae bacterium
TGCGGCATGGGCCACTACTGCACTGGTACCAAATAAATCAGTGGTATTTTCAAGTGCTGCAGGTGCCACCGCAACAGCCGCAGCAAGAGCTGCCCCGACGACCCATTTTTTGCCGTCTTTATACATTTTTTTGTTCATAGTCAATAAAATCCTCTTTATTTATTGCGAGTACTCTTCGTCTCTTGTGAATAAATATATAGGAATTAATTCGCAAAAATTCACAGAAAAGTCATAACTTTCAGAGGCGTTTCGATTTTGAACCTCAAATACTGGAAAATAGCTCAAAAATGTTACACAATCAAAGAATGAAAAATAATGAAGAATTTTACGAAACGGTTAACCAAATCAGAAAGGATTTGCGCATTAGTTCTGAAGGTCTTGCGGATATTGGAATCTCAAAACCTGCTTACTACAGGTTTATTTCAGGAAAAAACAAGGGGGGTTTAAAAGCTTCCGTGGTAATGGATTTAATCTTTTATCTTGGCTTACCCACCAAATTTTTTGATTATGCGAACGTTGTGTCTGAATTTCAAGAGCAGATATATTCGTATGTTTCAAAAAAGATAGACGGGCATTCGTTGGAACGTTGGCTTCATGTGTTCAATTCCACTTTCCCTAAAACTGATTCATATTTTTCGAAAATTGCAAATCTGTCCATTTCGGCATTACTACATCCGAAAGTAGTTAATACTGTTTCAATCGTGGATACCGGCAACCAACTATTAGGACAAGATTTTTATTCTATAAATGATTATTTTCTTTTCTATTCAATTCAAAATCATTTGCCCAGCACCGAAAGATTCCAAATTTACAGTCAAATGTGGGCATTTTTAAACTCGAGCCCTTTCGAAGACTCGGCCGACGTAACAGTTGCTTATATATTCCAGGAAACAACATTTCAAATAATCGAATCTGCACTTTTACTGGAAGATGTTGAGTGCATTAACTCTGTTCTTTCGTCAGCGTTTAGTATTCCGATGTCAAACGTATTTTTCGAAAACTCAATCCTTTGGAATTTTCTGAATCACATTAATGACATAGCTTTTCAAGAGGAGTTGATTAAGGATGTTCGGAAAATCGGGGACTTAGGGTTACTTAAATCCCAGCATCAACTAATTTCAATATTAGAAAAAATCCACTCGATGAATGGATTGTCACCTCAAAAAACTCCACCCTTTTCAATAGCCTCAAATAAGCCAAAAACTCTAGCTGAAATTTTAAAAAGAACAATAAAATTCAAGCAAGTTAAATTACAAAATCTCGCAGATGAAGAGCTTTCACTCTCGACTTTGAAGCGGATTTTACACGCGAACACGGAACCTTCTTTTTTAAATTTACGAGGTTTAATGACCCAATTGGGTTTAACTGAAGGTGATATCGTAAACGAGTTCAACAACCCATATAAAAAACAGAACAAACTTGCGCTAGCAGTAGATGCTAATGATCCATTTGCTCCACATATCAAAAAATTAGAAGAATTGGAGGAATCAATTAAATCCCGCGACCTGATTAACGGTAACCTTTATATAATGGGTCCAATAGTTCAAATCCTATTTCTCAATGGTCGATTAGAAAAAAAACACTTAGATTTTGCGTTATCTGTCGCAAAATCATATCCCAAAGTTAAAAATGCCACTTCAGTGCAAATGTGGACATTAAGGCAAATAGATAATGTTCCATTTTTTGATATTGCAAATTTTATCCGCGAAATTATGAAAGAACCATTCCCTAGATATAGATATTTTTATGGTCTTCACCATCAAGAGGGGGTTTATTATTCGACCTTATTGTCTCTCGCGCAAAAACGAACTTCCAAGAGTGATAACAAGATATACGTTTCTTTAAAACAAGGACTAAACAAAATCGGTACCTTAACTGCACCTCATCTCACGATTGATATATTTTCAAGTAAACTACTGGAGCTCATTGAACATAGCGAAATTAATGAGGCTAGAAAATTAGCCCTACTATTCGAAAAAGTTTTAAATAAACCCCAATTTAATCTCGAATTTCAAAACTTAATTAGTTCTACAAATGAATTCCAAAATGATATCTCCTAAAAAACCGAAATATAAATACTGATATACATAAATGTGGCTCCACCTAAAACAAATACGTGCCAATACAAGTGATTCATAGGTAGTTTTGGAAATAAGTATACGAGAGCACCAAGCGAATATGTAACACCGCCAGCAACTAACAGCCAAAGCGCCGCGCTGCTTAATGAATTATGCAAACTTGGTAGGGCAAAAATAATTAACCAACCTAAAACGATATAGATAATCACAGAAACCCAAGGCCAGCGACCAACGAA
This sequence comes from Lactobacillaceae bacterium, assembly GCA_031261865.1. Taxonomy (GTDB): domain Bacteria; phylum Bacillota; class Bacilli; order Lactobacillales; family Lactobacillaceae; genus Oenococcus. The sequence goes on from JAISIV010000118.1 coordinate 2,315, forward strand.
GAATAGGTCGTACAAAATCCCTGCAGCCGATAGTCCAACGATTAACCACCAAATGATCATCCCCTGCTGTGATGGCATAAATAGCCAAGTGTACGGAGTATACGATCCAATAATGACCAAATAGATTCCACTGTGGTCGAAGAATTGGAAAACTTTTTTAGCTTTAGTGAAAACTAATGCATGAAACAGTGTAGATGCCAATAAAAAAGTCATAACTGAAATTATATAGATGGCCAACGCCACTGTTGTTTTAGCCGTATGAGAATGTGTAGACAAACCTAAATAAATAAAGACAGCACCTACAATGGCACCAATCACCCCAATTCCGTGAGTGACACTATTTAGGACTTCATAGGTAATTTCGTAAGTTTTTGAATGTTGTTTTTCAGCCATAATTATATATTTTATACTCAATTATATTGAATTATATATAAAATCAATTATTATATTTGTATGTTAGTTAACCCTTTTAAACCCGTTTTCGACTACAACGAATTGAGTTACATCAATCAAAATTTAGAAATTGAAAACATGGTGCGAAATAGTTTGTTGGAATATTCTACGGTCGGAACTACTCTTTTATTGACTGGTATCAGAGGAAGTGGGAAAACATCTATTCTGACTTATCTCCGAAAGCAAATCATCCAATCGAACGACCAAGCATACAGCAAAGTCATTCCAATTTCACTAAATATGAGTAACGAATTACTCGACGAAACTATTGATAAATTGGCTAGTTCAATCAACAAGGACTGGTTCGAGGATTTATCAATAGAATTCGGAATCCCTGGGTTGATTAAATTTTCATCTGATATAGTGAGGGCAACTAACGCAACTAGTTTTCGCGGTCGTCTCGAAAATATATTAAATATCTACAAAAACAAGGACTTAAAAGTTTTGTTTTTGATTGATGAGGTTCAAAAAACCAGTGAGCAACTGACCACTTTCACGCAAGCATACTCGATGGTTCTCTCAGAAGGCTATAAGGTGGGCTTGGTTATGGCGGGATTACCAAACGCAATTTACAAATTAACTCTCACTGATCCATTAACTTTTATTGCAAGAGCACCATTGATGAAACTTGAACCACTATCGAATTTCGAAGTTGAACAAGAATATCAATTGAAATTCAAAGAAATTGGCGCCGACCGGTTAGATTTTACAGGGATGAGTCAATTCGTTTCTGGAAATCCTTATCTTTTTCAAGCGCAAGGGTATAAACTTTGGGAATTACTTGAGAAAAAAGTCGAATCTGATACTGCGCTTTCGATGTCTCAAGAATATGCTCTCCAAATGTTGTACAAAAACATCTATTCGTTAGTGATTAGGGGTTTGTCAGAAAACGAGCGACAGCTCTTGATTGATATCTCCAAAATCAACAACGGTATTAACGTTTCGACAAATGAAATCATCAACCAAAAAAATAAGTGGAAGTACAACAATATTGGTAGTCCGAGAGTGTCATTAGTTCAATGGGATTTAATTGACTATCAACCACGAAGTCCGATAACAATTAAGCAACCGTATTTAGTTGATTACTTAAAAACAATTTAAAAGGCTGTGACCGAAGATTCCAGACAAAACCGCTATTCGTCCTTAGATAAAAGAAAAACCGCATAGTTATGCGGTTTTATTTGTTTGTTTTCGTTTTAAATCGTTTAACTTTCGTCATTTTCAAACAAACCAAGGAATCTCATTGGCAGCAATATGATTCATTGTATCTTGAGCCTGCTCGATAAACATGGTTGGTGTTGGATTCAGTGGAACCCATTTAGCAAAAGTTAGTTCATCAGCTTGAATATGGTCAATTTTTTGATTTGGATCAATTAATTCAACTTCGAACATCATGCCCATAGTTTGTTGTTTATCGCCATTTCTAAATTGAGCAACGAATTTTGTGGACACACCAAGTAACTTTGCAACGCGGACATCTAAACCTAATTCTTCTTTAAATTCGCGGACTAATGTTTCAGGAGCACTCTCTCCTAATTCAACAAATCCACTAGGAAAACCATAGCCCTTGTCCGAATCCGTCCGACCCGTTAATAAAATTGAATCACGGGTAACGTTATATAAAACGGCTCCAGCGGTGGTCATCTGAATTAAATCGTGACCAAATTTTTCACGCATTACTTCGATGTAACTCATAGTTTCTCCTCTAAAGTAACATCAGGATATTTATCGACAAACCAATTTAATGCGAATTGGTTTTCAAACAAAATAACTGGTTGATCAAAACGATCTCTCATAAGCATGGTTCTTGAGCTACTCATCTTGTCATCAGCTTGTGATTCAGGAATCCAGCGAGCTATTTTTTGTCCAATAGGTTCAAAAATTACCGTTGAATTATATTCATTTTCCATACGGAATTGAAAGACTTCAAATTGCAATTGCCCTACGGCTCCAATAATGTAGTCGGAACTACGCCACCCTTTGAATAATTGAATCGTTCCTTCTTGAACTAGTTGTTCAATACCTTTTTCAAAAGACTTCTTTTTTAGAACGTCTTTAGGAATAACGCGATTGAATAATTCAGGGGTGAAAGTTGGCAAATCGGGATATTCAACTTTTGTTTTACCAGCATAGATAGTATCCCCAATTTGGAAATTGCCGGTATCGTAAACACCAATGATGTCACCAGCTACGGCGGTTTGAATATTTTCACGTGATTCTGCCATAAATTGAGTGACATTTGAAAGTTTCAGTTTACGTCCGGTTCTAGCTAAAGTAACATCCATGCCACGATCAAATTCGCCACTGGCAATGCGGACAAAAGCAATTCGGTCACGATGCTTTGGATCCATATTGGCTTGAATTTTAAAGACAAATCCAGAAAAATCAGCTGTTACTGGCACAACTTTTTCATCGACCGTTGTTTGAGGTTGAGGAGTAGGCGCAAATTCTAAATAGGAACGTAAAAATTCTTCCACTCCAAAATTGGCAAGAGCTGAACCGAAAAATACGGGAGTCAATTTTCCATGAGCGATAGCATCTTCATCAAACTGATTACCAGCATCTTTTTGCAATTCAATTTCTAGCAGGGCTTCGTCAACCACACTTTGGTCAACTTGGCGTTCTTGCGAAAATGGAATCAGTTTGTCTTCTCTCAAATCCCAAATGCCTTGCAAGATTTGTCCAGAACCGACTGGCCAATTCATAGGATAAGCTTGAATACCTAAAACAGTTTCAAGTTCGTCAACTAAATCTAGCGGTGAGCGTCCATCGCGATCTAACTTATTGAAGAAAGTGAAAACGGGAATTCCTCTTTGAGAAACAATTTCGAATAACTTTTTAGTTTGGGGCTCAATACCTTTTGCCGAATCAACAACCATAACTACTGAATCGACAGCCATCAAAGTACGGTAAGTATCTTCAGAGAAATCTTCGTGCCCAGGTGTATCGAGGATGTTAATTCTCTTGCCGTCGTAGTCGAACTGAAGCACTGAACTAGTAACGGAGATTCCACGTTGTTGTTCAATAGCCATCCAGTCGGAACTAGCCATTTTATTAGAGCCACGTCCTTTAACGGTTCCGGCTTCTCGAATTGCTCCACCATGCAACAGTAATTGCTCGGTTAAAGTGGTTTTACCGGCATCGGGGTGAGAAATAATAGCAAAAGTGCGGCGGGTATTAATTTCAGTTTGTAAATCAGTCATTTATTTTTCAGATACTTTCTTTCATTTTCATCGAATTTAGAGCCACGGCGATAACCGAGACCAACATTAAAATCGCCGCAATAACAGGTGTCAACCTAAAACCAAATGGAGCTAAAATTCCTGCAGCCAAAGGAATTGCAATAATGTTGTAGACAATGCCAATCAAGATATTTTGATTAATTTTTCTTTTAGTAGTGTCGGTGAATCTAATGTACTTTTCAATACCGTTCAAATTTTCGTCAAGTAAAATCACATCTGCAGCGTTCTGGGCTAAATCAGTTCCATTAGAAAATGAAATACCAATATCAGCTTGCGCAATCGAAGGAGCATCGTTCACACCATCCCCGACCATTAGAACACGATGTCCCGCATTTTGAAGATCTTTGATGACTGTCAGCTTTTGGTCGGGCAAAAGGCCACTGAAAACTTGATCAATTTTTAAGAGAGCAGCTACCTTGTTTGCGACAAAACGATTATCACCAGTCATCAGAATTGTTGTCACCTGTGCAAACGAGAAACGGGCGATTAAACTAGATGCATCGTCTCTTACTTTGTCTGTAAAAGTAACAAAACCGGCGAGTTCATCATTCAATAGAAGGTAACTAATTGTGTAGTCTTCAAACTTTTCGATACGACCTTTATATTTAGGCATGGAATTCAAAGTTTTGAAGTTTGTAATTCGAGCCGTGTATGAGATACCATCGTCAAAGACCGTCGCGATTGCGCCAATTCCAGGAACGTTCGTAAAGTCCTTAGTTTTAAGAATTTGGATTCCGTGGTCCTTTGCATAACTATTTAAAGAAGTTGCTAGTGGGTGTGATGAATTTTTTTCGACACTTGCAAAGTATTGCAAAACCTTATCGGCCGAGTATTTTTCATCCATCGATTTATAATCAACAACGGAAAATCGGCCGTCAGTTAAAGTGCCTGTTTTATCAAAAACGGCAAAGGCAACTTCTTCTATGTATTGGCCGGCTCTTTGGTTCTTGATTAAAATATTATTTTTAATTCCAATTGATGTTGAATGAGCTACCACTAGTGGAATGGCTAAACCTAATGCATAAGGACTAGCAATCACGATAACGTTAATTGCCATTTGGACTGCAGGGGCGAGGTCCTTAGTAAAGAAAAACCAACCCAAAAAAGTAAGAATCGCAATAGCAATTGCGGCATAGAACAAAAAAGTTGAAGCCTTGTCGGCTAAGTTTTCGGCATCTGAAACATCATTTTTTGCTGTCTCTGAAAGATGATTAATCTGAGAAATATAAGAATCGTCCCCAACATGAGATACGCGGATTCTCAACTCTGAATTACCGTTCATTGAACCGCCAATCACACGGTCGTTAATTGTTTTAATAACGTGATTGGATTCTCCTGACAAAAGAGATTCGTCGACCTCGCTTGAGCCTAAAACGACAACTCCATCAGCTGGAATTTCAGTATTAGCTGGAACGAGAATTAGATTTCCGACTTGAATGTCGTCTACTAAAATTTCTTTGGTTGTGGCATCAGTGTCGATTAACAACGCTTTTTTAGGTAGAAGATTTTTGACACTTGCAAAGTTATTTGTGGCTTTTTCTAAGGTTGAAGCTTCTAAGAAATAACCAATTAACATTACATCAATCAATAACGCGAATTCCCAGTAATAACTGACCACATTTTGACGGTAAACATAGTCCATTACAAATGCATAAGTCGAATATGCAAAAGAAACTGTTATCCCCAATGAAATCAGGGATAACATTGATGGCCTTTTGTTTGCGAATTCAGTAATGGCCCCGGCGAAAAATGGCCAACCACCAATTATAAAAATTAAGGTAGATGCAATTGGGACAACTAAATCAAACTGCGGATTTTGGATTAGAGCTGGAATACCTAAAATTTGGCTAAGCAAAAAAACAGGAATCGACAAAAAAAGTGATATGACCAATCTAATCAAAAACTCAGTTGAGCGTTTTTGATAATTGACTAATACGAATCCTGAAAGTTTTTTGACGTTTGACGTTTGGGACTGGGAATTATTCACTCTTATTATTGTAAACCAAGGGTTTAACTGGGCTTTTAGGATTACTTGAAAAATCGACACAAAAAAACGACTCTGATGAGTCGTTTTGCAAAGAGATTATTATGCGCTATAAGCGACTGGGTTTCCCCATACTGCATGGATTGATGAAACTTGACCAGGAGTAGTAGCACCAATCATTTGTCCACCACCAAGATAGATTTCAACGTGGTATTCAGAACCAACACCACCCCAGAACAACAAGTCACCAGGTTGAGCTTGAGCAAGTGACTTTGGTTGTGAACCTTGGGCACGCAAGGTTGCGGCTTGTTGGTAAGTAGTACGTCCTAGGTTTGATTGACCTGAGTTGGCACGAACATATTGAACGAATCCAGAGCAATCAAAACCAGCAGTAGTTGAGCCACCCCATACGTAAGGGATTCCAAGAATTGACTTAGCAGTTGCTAACCAACTTCCGGAAGCAGATGAAGTATTATCAGTTGCGGCTGGAGTAGTATTAACAGTTTCAGCAGCGGCTGGGGCTGATTGTGCAGGAGCTTCTGAAACCGGAGTAGTGTCTTGCACTGCAGCAGGTGCAGCTTCAACTTGTGTAGCAGCAGCAGTGTTTTCAGAAAGTTGCAAAACTTGACCAGGCACGATCAAAGTTGATCCACCGTTGTTAGCAACTAAAGTATCAAGACTTACACCGAAACGTTCAGCAATGGCATACATAGTGTCACCAGCTTTAACAGTCACAGTTCCATCAGCGTTCTTTTCAGAAACAGTTGAATCTGCAGAAGTTGTAGTAGTAGCAGTGGTTGCAACAGTATTGTCAGCAACAGTCACAGCAACTCCGTTCACGTTTAAAGTAGAACCGGCAAGAATGTAGTTTGCATCAGCAAGACCATTTTCTTGAGCAATGGCATCAACAGTAGTATCGAATTTTTGAGCAAGTCCCCAAACGGTGTCACCAGATTGGATATTAACTTGATCGGCAGAGGCAGAAACACCAGCACCCGCAAGAGCGGCTACAGTGGTTGAGGCTGCGATAATAGCGTTCTTTTTCTTAGTCATAATTTTCTCTCTTTGCACTTGATATATTTTTTCTCTAAAAAACTTAAGAGTTATTTAAGCACTTAATAATAGTAGTTCTACCGTGTAACAACCTTTTTATTGAATATTTACACTTTTTTTACAATGTTACATTTTTATTACACGGATAAACGGCGTAGTTAAAGGCTTTCGAGGATTTCGTACATTTTATACTTTATTAAAACATCTCAATTTCATACAAAGAACATATCTTAAACTTCTTTGCTTTCGTTATTGAAGATTAATCAACCTTATATTTTGTTAAATTTCTTTGCTCGTTCAGAAATTAGATCTTCAGTCCTTATATCGTTTAACGAATTTACAATCACCTTTTTAATCAATTGAGCTTGTGTTTTTTTGTCGTCGTTTTTGGGAATTAAAACATCAGCAAAACCAATTTTCAATAAATCAACGGCGCGCATTGGCGAAATGTCTAGAATTTCATCCCCGCTGTATTTATCTTTTAAGATTGTTGACACTACTTCAGGGCTAGCAACGTTAAAAATAGCATCTTCTAACATCAAGATTCGATTCGTATTGACGAACGCCAAAGCTCCGCCGGAATGTCCTTCAGATAAAATAACCCCAACATTTTTATAAGGATATTGACCCATCGCCAACATAAATTTCGCAATTGCAATGCTTTGGTTATCATTTTCGGATTGGACTGAAGCGTCGGCTCCAGGCATTTCAACAAAAGTGATTATTGGCAATTTTGCTTGGGTCGACAATTCAAGTGCTTCCAAGGCTGCTTTATAACCAGTTGAAGTCACAGCACCAAAATTAGTTGCCATTCGCTCAACTAAATCTCGTCCGCGAAAGGTAGCAATAATCGAAACTTTTTGTCCATCAAGAATTCCGGTTCCCGCAATTAAAGAAGGATGTTGATGAGGAGTTTTGAAGGGATCAAAATCAGTTACCTGGTTTTCTATGAAGTCCTTTGCATCAAACCGCTGAGCACTTCTTAATTCATTTAAGAGATTATTAGCCATTGAACTTCTCCTTTAAAAAAGTACTTACGGCTTCTGGTTTCAAAATAGCTTCAATAATACCTTCTTCTTTTAGTCGATCAGGTTCTTGGAAATTTTCTGGAATTTCTTGGTGGAATTGTTTTCTAATTACTTCTTTACCAGTAAAACCAATTTGAGCTCCGACGACTGCCGCTGTAATATTGGCTTCAAAAGCGAACGATGCTGAAACTCCACCCATAGTCGGGTCGGCCAGAATATTAATAGATGGTAAGTTAGCCTCTCTTAATTTTTGGTAGGCATCTTGGATTGTCACCATTTGAATGACGGCAAAAATACCTTCTTGAAGTCTTGCTCCACCTGAAGCGGTGACGGCGACAAATGGCAACTTCTTTTCAATAGCAAGATTTATAGCGTTGACCATTTTTTTACCAACGCCATAAGACATTGTTCCCATCAGAAATTCTGGTTCAAAAATCGCCAGCACAAATTCCAAACCTTCTAGACTAGCGATTCCGGTTAGCACGGCTTCATCGAGACCTGTTTTTTTACGAGCATCATCTAGTTTTTGTTTATAATCCGGAAACTCAAAAAAATCTGATTTGAAGTTTGTCGTGAAACTTTCAAAATCAGATAATTTCAAATATTCTAACCATTGTTGAGAACTAATACGCATTATTTCATTTCTAATAATAACGAACCGTATGAAACGCCGGCTCCAAAACCAGTAAGCAAAATTCTCTTGTTCGACAAATCTTGACTTCTGCTCAATTGATCAAACCCCATCGCAATTCCAGCTGAAGATGTGTTTCCGTATTGGTCGACATTAACAACGAATTTATCCATTGGTTGATTTAATTTTTCAGCAATCTTTTCAATGATTCTTAAATTTGCTTGGTGGGTAATATAAAAATCAATATCGTCAGGTGTTAAGTTTTGGTTCGCTAGGAATTCCAACATATGTTCAGGAACTACGGTTGTTGCAAATTCAAACACTTCACGACCTTCTTGATGGAAAGCGTCTGTTTTTGGATAATTAGCAGCAGCAATTTCGGTTAATGGGGCCACGTGTCCAGAATGGATTGCGCGGTCGTTTCCACGAGTTTGCATGCGTTCAGCCACAAGCATTTTGTCGTCGGCTGGAACAACAACGGCGGCTCCGGCACCATCGCCAAAGAAGACGGTTGAAGTACGGTCGGTGAAATCCATCATCTTAGAATTAACTTCAGCAGAAATCACAAGGGCCGCTTTATATTGTCCGCTAGAAACGAACTTATCAGCAGTCGACATAGCGAAAATGAATCCAGAGCAAGCAGTATTGATGTCGTAGGCCCAGGCATTTGTAGCTCCAATGTTTCGTTGAACTAGTGCGGCAGTGGCTGGAGTTAAATTATCAGGAGTGATTGTGCTGACAATAATTAAATCGATATCTTCAGCTTTTACCCCAGCATCAGCGAGGGCTATTTGAGCCGCTTTAGTTGCTAAATCAGAGGTGTTTTCACCTTGTAATGAAATGTGGCGATTATGAATTCCAGTATGAGCAACAATCCACTCGTCATTAGTTTCCATAACGGCAGCTAATTGATCATTTGAAATTACATCTGAGGGCACATAGTGTCCAGTACCAATAACTTTTGATCCCATATTTGTTTAGAGCGCAAGGCAAAGCGATTATCGCCGTAGCGTCAAGCCGCCTTAAATTGAAAATCGAACGTAGTGAAGATTTTTGATTTAAGGTGCTTAGAGCCTAGGTGATGCTTTGCCGAGCGCGTTTCCTTTCTTAATAGAGCGCTATTGACCGGGGACCAGCACGACGTAAGAACGCCTCTAAAATAAAATGTTTAAGGAGCATTTTCTTATGAGTCCTTACATTTGCTTTGCAGTCCAACGGAGCGCGTTTACAAATTAAACCTTATTTCCGATTCCAATTATTTCTAATGTAAATCAACAATGCAATGACAAGCACTGGAATAAAAATAATAGTTAGAAAATGAAAAACAGATGATACAACAGCGACAAATAACAAAATTGCTAGAAAGACTAATAATATCGGCATTTTATTCTCCTAAGATTTCGGCGATGACTTTTTGAACAGTATCACTAGGAATTGCAAATCCCATTCCTTCAACGGATGAAGTTCCATCTGTTGAAGTTGAGACTTTCATCGAATTTATACCAACCACTTGGCCATCATAATTGATTAATGCTCCACCTGAATTACCGGGATTAATAGCGGCATCTGTTTGCAAGGCTTTCAAAGAAATATCTCCTTCACTGACTTCACGGTTGGTGGCCGAAATAATTCCAGCAGTAAGAGTAGACGCATAAGCTGAACCAAGAGGTGATCCTAAGGCAAGCACTGGCTGTCCGACCGATACCTTGCTTGAATCGGCAAAACTAGCAACAGTTGAAACAACATCTTTTTTAACTCTAATCACGGCTAAATCTTTAGTTTTATCAGTCCCCATTAATTTAGCAGTAGCGGTTTTTCCATTGGAAGTGAGGATTGTCAACTTACTTGCACCATCGACCACGTGGTTGTTGGTGACGATATAAGCGTATTGACTATCTTTTTTAAAGACCACCCCTGAACCTTCAGAAGTTAATTGCAGTTCTGAATCCTGAGAGGAACCTTGAACAGTTTGGCCGTTTTGTTCCATCCATTGCTCAAACCAAGATGGAATTTGAGAGGACTGGCTTTGGTAATTTTCAACAGTCACCACAGCTCCCTTCATCTTGGTATAGGCTTTTTCAGCATCCGTAGTTGGTACATTGGTGAGTTTTACGACACTAGTAGTCGCACCAACGTTTGATTTGTCACTCACAGAGGTACTAGGATTTAAAACCAGAAAATAAAAAACTAGCATCACCAAGACTGCACCAACCACGGCAGACAAAATAGATACTAGAAAATAATTTGTATTCGAATCTTTATTTGACATCACTAATATATTTTATAGCGTTTCGAGAAGTTTTTTAAACAACTCATCAACACGCTTAGTTGTGTCGTCCCAAGCATCGTTATAAATTATGGATGCTTTTTCTTGAAGTTCAGCCGGCAAAACCATGTCGCGCTCGAATTCTTCAGATTGAGTGCGAGCTTCAATTTCTTCGGGTTTGTCGCCACGAGCCACTAGGCGGCCTTTGAATTCTTCAAAATCGGATGTGGTAATAAACCAAATATCAGCGGTACTGCCGAGTTCATTTTTATAAGTAATCGCTCCAACGGTATCAACGACAATCACGATTAGGCCAGGGTGAGGTGTGTTTTGCGATTGTTCGAAAGCGCGGTCAAGACCTTCATGAGATGAACCATACTTTTTACCTGAAAATTCAACACGCTCAATAAAATGGTTTTTTTCAAAACTCTCTTGGTCTTCAAAATAATAGTCCACGCCATCTTTTTCAGAACCACGAGGGCGACGAGTAGTGTGTGTGATCACTTTTGGTAGCTCATATTTATCAGTTAGATAATTAGCTACAGTCGTTTTACCAGCGCCGGAAGCACCTGTTATTACAATTACACGCTTTTCCATATTTAAAAAATTATATATTAAAGTCCTTCATCACTTGGGGTTTGATTTGAAATACTTGCAATGTCAACAACCTGGTCAACTAAACCATCGTAAAAGCCTGGTTCGTGGGAGACGATTATGACACTTCCAGGGAACTTAATTAGAGCTTTTTTAAGCGCTTGTTTAGTTGTTTCATCTAAGTGGTTTGTTGGCTCATCGAGAATTAGAAAATTAGATTCAATTAATTCCATCAATGCTAGCTTAACTTTAGTCTGTTCTCCACCGGAAAGTAATCCGATTTCTTTCATTGCATTGGTTCCGTTGATGCCGGCACGGCCAAGACGATTTCTTAAAGTTTTGCCTTCTTCTTTTGGAAAGGCTTGTTGCATGATTTGGAGTGGAGTTTGTCGTTCATTGTCCCAAACCAAATCTTGAGAAAAGTAGTTGGCCTTGGCTGAAGGAGAAAATGAGAACTTTCCTGAAAGGGGCGTAAGGTATCCCAAAATAGTTTTAATTAGAGTCGATTTACCGGCCCCATTAAAGCCGGCAAAAGCAACTTTATCACCGGCACTCATTTGGAAAGTAATCGGGTTCAAAATTGGGTGGTCTTTTTCGTAACCGACAACTAATTGATTTGTTTTAACGGCCTCCATGGAAGCGGATTCAACATAAGGGAAATCAAAAGTGGCGCGCGGGTTTTCTTCAGGACGTTCGAGAACTTCCATACGATCAAGCATCTTTTGGCGGCCCCTAGCCATTTTGGCAGTTGAAGCACGAGCTTTATTTTTAGCAATAAACTTTTCGGTTTTAGCAATTACTTCTTGTTGCTTTTCATATTGTTTGATTTGTTGCTCAGTACGCTCATCTTTAGTACGCATGGCCTGTTTAAAATTACCACGGTACTTAGTAATTTTTCCAAAGGAGACATCAAGAATGGCATTTGTCACTGCATCCAAGAAATCAAAATCGTGGGAAATAACAAGAGCCGCCCCTTCGTAACTTTGAAGATAATTTTCGAGCCATTCAATGTGGGCCACATCCAAATAGTTTGTAGGCTCATCCAAGATGATTATGTCGTTATCTTCAAGCAAGAGTTTAGCTAGGATGATTTTGGCACGTTGTCCGCCAGACATTTCATTGATAATGTGGTCACGACCGATTGCATTTAAGCCAAGACCCGTAATAATTTGCTCAACTTTTTGATCAATAGAATAGAAGTCTGCGGCGTCCAATTCTTCTTGCATACGACTTGCACGTTCAAGCAATTTATCATCCATTGTTTCGGCATACTTGGTATAAAGATTGGTCATCGCCGCTTCAGTTTTATAAAGATCAGCATAAGCGGTGTGCAAAAAACCTTCCAGTGTTGAGTTTTCTGGAATATCGGCATATTGATCGAGATAGCCAATTTTGATATTTTTTTGCCAATCAATGCGACCACTGACCGGTAAAACCTGATTGGTCAAAATTTTAATAAGAGTAGATTTACCGGCACCATTTTGGCCGACAATCCCGATATGTTCACCCTTGTTAACCTGAAATTCCGCATCAGAATAAAGAGGTTTATCGGGGTAACTCATAGTAAGTTCAGAAACTTCAAGTAATGCCATATGTATAGAGCGTGAGTCGGCACGTTCTGTAACCGTGATATAAGCGGCGATAAGAGCGAAATACCCGAAGGGGATTTTGTTCGTTCGTCCTTTTATTCAGGTTGCAGTGTCGACGAGCGCGTTTCCTTTCAGAAAGTTAAATGGTAAGACTCAAATATTCTTAACTCATTTATTTATATGTTAAACCAGTTAACACGTTTTATAAATATGTTAAAAAATAAGACGATTTTTAACATATTACTTCATTAATGCCGCTAAATACTTATTGAGATAAATTTTTTCACGTCCTACTTTAATTTCTTCGAGGATTTCTAGTTCGACTAATTCTTTTAGGTATCTAGATGCGGTTTGTCGAGTGACATCTAGTGAGGTGGCAACTGCATCTATTCTAGTAACTACTTCACTGAAAATTGCGGAGACTAATTCGTAAGAAAACAATGAGTTATTGTTTTCTTTAATTTTCTGTGACGCCTGAGATATTGAGTCTTGAATTTGGTCGATAATTAGATTAGTCTTCTCGGATGTTTGCTGAATTCCATCAAGTATATAACTGGCGAATTCAACAATTTTCCGTGTATCTTGATTGATATTTCGCAACAATTCATAATACTCTGACTTACTTTCTAAAATGTAGGAACTCAAATATAAGATCGGTAAATCCAGTAGATCTTTTAAAACTAAGTACAAGACGTTAATTATCCTCCCAGTTCGACCGTTTCCATCGTAGAATGGGTGAATCGCTTCAAATTGGTAGTGAATAAAAACAAGCTTCAATAAAGGGTCGATTTGTTGTAAATCGTCGTCATTTATATACTGCTCCAAATTTTGAAGTAGTTCTCGTATTTCGGTTTCATTTTGAGGAGGTGTCCAAACCACTTCTCCTGTTTTGGCATTTTTTAAAGTAGTACCTGGTGCTGAACGAATTCCTCCTTTGTTCTGTTCGATCCTTTCTTGAATCGAAATCATGTCGTTTATTGATAACAATCCTCGCTCCTTAATTCTTCTATATCCTTCAAGAATGGCGAAACGATAATTTAAAACTTCTTTTGTAGATGGGTCAGCCTCGTCATCGTTGGACATTGCTCTAAATAAACGATCATTTGTAGTTACAATTTGTTCAATTTCCGAACTAGCTTTAGCCTCTCTAAGTGCCATAAAATTTATCAACATTGATTGATTTGGGATAAGTTTTGCTTTACCTTGTAGCAAACCAAGCGAACGAGAAGCCGTTGTTAATTTTTGTAAAACTGTTTTAGTTTCGATATCGATGTCTTCAACGGGCAAATTTTGTATTGAACTCATAAAAATATTATATGTTAAAAAAAACGTTAATTTTTAACATATTTTTACAATATGTTAAACCAGTTAACACGTTTTATAAATATGTTAAAAAATAAGACGATTTTTAACATATTTATTCGAGTAACAACTAAAAAACCACTTGAATTACATCAAGCGGCCGTTTTTATCGAATCCAAGGAGATCCTTTTTATTCACGAATAACTTGTCTGATTCTAAATTGACACCAGAAACGTTGGTAGCAACCATCTTGCTGCCTGCGTATTCAAAGTCAATTTGAGTGTCACCATTGTACTTTTGGATATCGAGAACTTTAATGGTTAATTCAACATCCCCCTCATATGCATTGAAAACATCTGGGCGGATACCAACTAAATCCGATCCTTTTACGAGATCAGATTTAATTAAATTAATCTCGGGGTCACCAATGAATTTGGCAACAAATAAATTCGCAGGTCTCTCATACAAATCTCGCGGCTTGGCAAATTGTTGAATAACGCCATCGCTCAAAAGCATCACCATATCCGATATATGCATTGCTTCATTTTGATCGTGGGTGACAAATATCGTCGTTACCTTAGTTTCTTGTTGGATACGACGAATATCTTCACGCATTTCATTACGCAACTTCGCATCTAGATTTGAAAGCGGCTCATCTAGCAATAAGACATTCGGTTTTTTTGCTAAGGCGCGAGCAATGGCCACACGTTGTTGTTGACCACCTGAAAGTTCGGCCGGTTTTTTATCTAATTGATCTTCAACATGCGCAATTTGAGCCAAACGAATCACTTCTTGTTGGCGATCAGCTTTTGCAACTTTAGCTATTTTCAAAGGAAAATCAATATTTTGACGAACGGTCATATTGGGATATAGCGCGTAGTTTTGAAAAACCATGCCGATATTTCGTTGGGCGACATCCAATTTAGTAACGTCTTTTTCACCAAAGAAAACTTGTCCACTAGTCGGTGCTAGAAGGCCAGCAATCATATTGAGAATTGTCGATTTACCTGAACCTGACGGCCCTAAAAGGGTTGTTAAAGTTCCGTCTTGAATTTCAAAACTTACATCGTCTATGATTTTTTGGCCTTTGACGTATTCAAGGCTTAGATTTTGAACTGATATTTTCATTAGTTATTCTCGTGGTGGTAATCAAAATTGTCGTACGACTGGACGCTTCTTCTAAACAAAAGTTGCACAGTTTCATTGGCGCCTTGACGGTTCTTAGCGACAATCAAATCGACTTTCGAATCATCAGGAGTAGCTTGTTGATCATATCCTTCATCACCTTCGCGGTTTCCATTGGCATCGTAATAATCCTTACGATATAAGAACATAACAATATCAGCGTCTTGCTCAATGGCACCAGAATCACGCAAATCAGAAAGCTTTGGGCGCTTCTCATCACGAGATTCAACTCCACGAGATAACTGAGAAAGGGCCACAACTGGGATATTCATTTCGGTTGTTAACTTTTTTAACTGACGAGAAATTTTTGAAATTTCGTTTTGACGTCCGTCAGTTCTACCTTCATCAGGCTCAATCAGCTGAAGGTAATCGATGATTACTAATCCAACACCACCTTGAGGATCGTCACGCTTTAATTGAGTATCAAGCGTACGCAATTGTGCTCGAAGACTGCTCATTGTAATTCCAGAGGCAGCGTTTAATTGAATTCGAAGATGACTCAAATTGTTATTAGTAGCATGGATACGAGTCCAATCGGTATTCAAATCTTTTCCAGTAGGATCGGTAGTTAAATCATTTCCAGTCTGCAACTTATTCATAGGGACGTTCGATTCGCTAGCCAACATACGAAGCATCATAGAACTGACGTTCATTTCCATGTTGAAAACAACAACAGTTTTATGACCGATTTCTTTAGATTGAGCCGCACGCTTAGCCATATTCAAAGCAAAAGCCGTTTTACCAACGGCTGGACGAGCAGCTAGAATTATCAAATTGTTTGGCTGCAAACCTTTAATCAAACGATCCAATTTGGGATAACCAGTTGGGATAGCACCAGCTTTTAATTCGGAATTATTTTGACTGGCTTCAGAAATTTCATTAATTAATTCACTGAGAGCGTTTTTTACTGATTTGAATTCACTTGCTTCATGAGTGTCTTCAATGTTATCCAAAGTACTACGGACTTGGGCAATTAAATCATCAGGGACACTAGCTGGATCATGAGCCGCTTGATTAGTACGGTTCATTAAATCAATCAGATTTCGAGAAATGGCTGTGGTTCTAATTTCTTTAGCATAGGCTTCAACGTTGGAGGTTGTAGCTGTAGTTGTCTGTAAATCAGCAACTAGAGTTGTGGCCTGTTGTGCATTTAAAACACCATCTTTTTCGATTTGGTTAATTAAAGCTTGTGGTTCAACTTCGACCGTTTGTTCTAGTAATTCACCGATGGCGACAAATGCCGCTTTGTTTTGAGGATTATAAAAATCGACATCAGCAACGTGCATTAAAACACGATCATACATGTCTTGCTGATCAGCAAAACTGGATGCATAAAAAAAAGCGCCTAATAGGCTTTTTTCGAATTCTGTACTTTGAGGGATTTGGTTATTCATTATTTAGGGATTACTTCTACTTGGATATTTGCAATAACTTGTTGGTGAATCTTGGCTGGAATTTTGTGGATTCCTAGTGTATGGATTTTATCCATATCGATTTTACGTTTGTCGACTTTGAGGCCATATTGGGCTTCTAATTGTTCAGAGACGTTTTTAGCAGTCACAGCTCCATTCAAGCGGCCATCAGGACCGACAGATTCGTGGAATTGAACTTTGGTATTCACCTTTTCAATTTCGGCTTTAAGGTCTTTTGCAGCTTGTAATTCAGCAGCAGCATTCTTTTCATCAAGCTTTTTTTGACCATTAAACTTAGACAAGTTTTCAGGAGATGCATAGACGGCTTTTTTATTCTTGATTAGAAAATTATTGGCGTAACCATCCGGAACTTCCTTAATTTGACCTTTTTTACCCTGGTTTTTGACATCTTCTAAGAAAATTACTTTCATTTGCTTTCTCCTTTTGAATAGACAACTTTTTGAATTGCCTTTTGTAATAATTCTACCGCGTCAAATACGTTATCAGCAGTCATCTGAACGGCCGCGTTTTCTAGCGAACCACCACCGCCCATTTCTTCCATAATTAGTTGGACATTAAT
Source organism: Lactobacillaceae bacterium (assembly GCA_031261865.1). Taxonomy (GTDB): domain Bacteria; phylum Bacillota; class Bacilli; order Lactobacillales; family Lactobacillaceae; genus Oenococcus. The sequence goes on from JAISIV010000118.1 coordinate 19,634, forward strand.
CTTTCCGTTTGAACGAGCATTGATACCGATACGGCCATCACGTCTGTTAGAAACGACAAATGAAGCGTCGACTCCCTTAATTCGCATCAGAGAATCGGCGGTTTTAGCGGCCACGGCAGCATTATATTTCTTACCGTTTTCTCCCATAGAAATAGCGATGTGGTCTTGGATATTAACATGCGAAGTTAAGTTAGCTTGATCGAGGACTTCATTTTCAGGAACTTTTCCTAGTTGTTTAATCAAACGAACATTAGCTCCGTTAGCACGAAGAAAACTAGCCGCATCAAAGGTTCTTGCCCCAGTATTCTGTGAGAAATTCTTGGTGTCTAATTCGATTCCCGCCAACATCGAAGTTGATTCGGTGGCTGAAATTTTTTCAATACGGAAATCTTCGAAACTTAGTAGTTCAGAGACCATTTCAGAAGTTGATGAGGCATATTGTTCTACGAAAAAGAGAACTGGTTTTTGCGGGAATTCTTCATCGGCAATTCGGTGATGATCAATAACGACTAGGCGGTCTTTCATGTTGTCGATATATTTTTGAGCGAGTGAGCGGCTCGGACGCGAATGATCGACCAGAATTAGAAGCGTTGTTTTATTGATCCATTTCTTGGCGTTAGCTAGGCTGACGAATGGGGTTGCAATTTGATCTTCTTGTGGACGAGATTCATTTACCTTAGCGATTTCATCTTGTTTCATTTCGATGATTGCTTGAACGTCATCACCGATTTCACCGTCAATAATAATTTGAGCCGGCGTTTGCTTTAACTGAGCTAAACGATAAATCCCGAGCGCCGCTCCCAGTGCATCAACGTCGATATTTTCGTGACCGGCAATTAGAATATTGTCGGCGGTTGCCATTAAATCAACAAGAGCCTTTTCAATCATTCTCGAGCGAGAACGAGAGCGCTTTTCCATTGGCGTAGAGTTCCCACCGATGAATTTTGCTGGATTGTTTCCAACACGGATAACTACTTGGTCTCCACCTCGACCCAGTGCTAAGTCTAGATTTCTGAGCGACAAGACGGCCAATTCATTAATATCGTCAATTCCAAAACCGATACCGATTGACAAAGTGAGCGGGAAGTTTTCTTTAGGTGATTCCTCACGCATTGTATCGAGGATTTTAAAACCACTTTTTTGAAGGGCGTCGAATTGCTTTTTCATACCGATGACAATAAAACGATCAGCCTGCAGACGCCGTAGATAAATATCAAACTCATCCGCCCAGTTTCCAAGTGTTGAAGAAATAAATGAACGAACACGAGCTGCTTGGGCTTCAGATGCATCTTGGGTTACTTCTTCGTAATTATCAACTGAAATAGTGCCGACGAATACTTGAGACTGCTCATATTTGTTTTTGTAAGATTGCACGTCAGACAAATCTAATAAATAAATGGCTTGTCCATTTTGTTGAACGTGCATCGAAAAAGTCTTGCCACGCCATTTAATAGTTGTCGAAGACTCGTTGTCGATATTATCCTTTACGACTTTAGCAAGGTCAGCATCAACGTTTTCAAGCTTTCTCCCAAGTAAATCTTCATCCCCGCAAAGTTGGATAAATTGTTGGTTAACCCATTCAATATTGTCGGATTTGTCCAACAATAAAACGGCAATTGGCAAATGGTCAAAAGCTGCCAGTTGACCGACCCCGAGTTTTCCAGAAAGGTTAGCGGCATAACTTTTGATATTTTTAGTGGTCGACAAATAGACAATTGCCAGGAGATATCCACTGATTAAAGACAGAACAATCCACGTAATAACAATCGGAAGGCCGTAACTTCGAATATAAATAAAACCAATGACATCCATTGCGGCAAGGAAAATGATTAAAAAGTAAATGCGAATATTTAATAAAATGTTGCGTAAACTGTTGTTCTTCATAGCTGGTTCTAATTTTATCAAGGCCCTATGCCCGTTTTTTGTCGCTTCTGTAAATCTTTAAAACCATCTATACATGTCGTGGCTGTAATTATGGATTAGATACTTAACCATCCCGTTTTTAGAAATTACCTTTGCAAAGTGTTTGATATCTTGAGGGACAAATTTAATCGGTACTTCTTTTCCATATTCGCCATCTTCGCGCTCAATACCTTTATAAGTTTTCAGGGTTAACTGTCCGTCTTTATTAACTTCATAAGTTGCATCTAAGTCGTACCACTCATTTCCGCCGGTATAAAAATAAGAAATAACAACCTTTTTGCCTTTGACCTGTGCGCTGATAGTGTAACCCTCATCCCCATCATCGAAAGTGATTTTTAGAGGATCGACAACTTTACCTCGTGCAACTAAAAAAGTACCGGAATAGTGAAAACCATCGGCTTTCCATCTCTTTTTCAATTGATAGACTTTATATTTAAGCCAGATTTGATCACCTGTTACGTAATCACCAGTTCTTTTTTTAACCTTATTCGTATACGGTACGAAACCTTCTTGAGAACGATGCACCGTTGAATAATAAGGGTTGAACCAATAATTGTATTGGTTGTATGAAATTGTACCAACCGTGAATATTCCTAAAAATGCAACAATTACAGCAGCTATTATTTTGATTATTTTTTTCATAGGTATTAAAAAATCCTTCCAATTCTCTTTGGAAGGATTTGAATTATTAAAGTGTAGTGAAGTCGAATACTTTACGACCAGTAATCTTACCGGCCTTCATTTCGTCAATTACTTCGTTGATGTCATGGATATCAACTTTTTCCACGATTGGCTTAACTTTACCTTCTGCACCGAATTGGAAAGCTTCAGCTAAATCAGCGCGAGTTCCAACAAGTGAACCCTTAACTTCAATACCGTCAAGAACAGTCTTTACGATGTTAAGTGACATATCACCTTCTGGCAATGCTACGGCAACTAGCTTTCCCATTGGGCGAAGTGAGTCAACGGCTTGTTTGAAGGCCGCATCATTAACAGCAGTAACTTGAGCGTTATGAACTCCGCCAGTTGCTTCTTGGATAGCTGCAGCAACATCAACTCCTTCTTGTTTACGGTTGATAAGAACTTCAGCCCCGTTATCGCGAGCAGCTGCTAATTTATCATCATTTCCATCAACAACAGCAACGTGTGCTCCAAAGAC
>JAISIV010000148.1 GCA_031261865.1 Lactobacillaceae bacterium
GGTTGCTAAGCAACAAGTCATGAAGTCTTACTTGTATGCATACCGCGATCGTAAGAACTTAAAGCGTGAATTCCGCAAATTGTGGATTGCACGTATCAACGCTGCAAGTCGTATGAACGGAATTAGTTATTCTAAGTTCATGAACGGTTTGAAGAATGCAGGGATCAACTTGAATCGTAAGATGCTAGCTGATCTTGCCGTTTCTGATTTTGCTACATTCTCCGCTTTGGCAGAAACTGCTAAGCAAAACGTTACTGCTCCACAACGTTACGCTGCAACTTTAGAAACTACTGTTTCTGTTGAACGCGTTGAAAACGGTGGCGCAAAGCCGGTTGTTCTTGAACCTGGTAAAAAAGATGCACCAAAGGCTGAAGCCGCTGCTCCTGTAGCTGCTAAAGCAACCGATGCTAAGCCAACAACTAAATCAACTGTTGCTGAAATCAAAGCATATCTTGATGCAAATAGCATTGAATATCCTGCTTCAGCAAAGAAAGACGATTTATTAGCTCTTATCTAATTTGATTTGATAAGGAAAAAATTCAGTACATTAACCAGAGTCTTTATGACTCTGGTTTTTTAATTTCAAAGGTGGAACCATAGCATTAAACTCGTTAAGCCTGATAGAATATATTGGAATGGCAAGTATTTTTGAACCAACATATTTCATAGAAAAGATTTGGGACATCGAACCCGATACTCTTAAAAAACTGGGCGTCACTGCTGTTCTAGCTGATTTAGATAACACTCTAGTCGCTTGGAACAAACGAGACGGTGACGAACGGTTTTTTGAGTGGAATGAAAAATTAAAAAACAATAACATTCAATTAATCGTTGTCAGCAACAATACGACTTCTCGTGTCCGACGCGCTGTAAAGCCGCTCGGCCTTCCTTTTGAAAGTTGGTCTTTAAAACCTCTACCTAGAGGAATATTGAAAACGCTTAAGGACTTTAATCTGAGCAAAAATGAAGTTGTGATGGTTGGCGACCAGTTGATGACTGACATTATCGCTTCTAATATTGCTGGAGTCAAAAGCGTCCTCGTAAAACCTTTGGTCTCCTCCGATGGAATTATGACCAAAATTAACAGAGGACTTGCGAATAAAATTTTGTCCAAAATGGACGTGAAATGGGAGAAAGACTTAGTTGAACCAAACAGAGATTAACACCATATTGGATGAAGGCTTATTTTGTATTGGGTGTGGAGCCAGAATTCAAATCGATAAAAAAGACGAAGCTGGTTGGCTTCCAAAAACAGCACTAGAAAAATATTTAAATTCTGATGATGAAGAAGCTGAATTACTTTGCAACCGCTGCTTTAGACTTCGTAACTATAACGAAATTCAACCAGTTGAATTGAATTCAGACCACTTCACCAAGTTATTGAATTCTATCGGCAGCAAGAATGCTCTCGTGGTTTATGTTGTTGATTTGTTTGATGTCACTGGTTCATTAATTTCCGGATTAAGCCTTTCTATTGGAAAAAACCCAGTACTAATGGTTGGTAATAAATTAGATATTCTCCCTAAGTCAGTTAAAGAAAACAAGATCAAACAGTGGTTGATGGGCGAAGCTAAAGAATTAGGCATCAACGTCGAAGACGTCATTTTAACCCGTGCAACTAAAGGCGACACTGGAGAACAAATTGTCAATCAACTTCAAACATATTTGAAGTACCACGAAATTTATGTCGTCGGCGTGACCAATGTTGGGAAATCAACACTGATAAACCAAGTCGTTAAGTATGTTGAGGGTGTAGGGAACGTTATTACTACTTCACGTTTCCCGGGAACTACTTTAGACCAAATTGAGATTCCCTTGGACGAAGAGCATAAAATTATCGATACGCCGGGAATAATTCATGACTGGCAGATGGCTCATTATATTGAAGACAAAAACCTCAAGTATCTGTTGCCGAATAAAGAAATCAAACCAAAGACATACCAACTTCAAACTGGTCAAACTATTTTTCTTGGTGGACTAGCTTGGATTGATTTTGAAAATCAAGAATCAATTTCAGCCACAGCTTATTTTGAAAACAACTTGAATCAACACCGAACTAAAACTCAGACAGCCTCAGACTTTTATCAGAAACATGCTGGCGCTTTACTAGTTCCAATTCCAACAACCACTGAATTCGAAATTAGAACCTTGAACATTGAAAAAGGTGAAGATGTCGTGATTGCGGGCCTCGGTTGGTTTGCGCTCAATAATAAAACACAGGTCACTGTTCACGTTCCAAAAGGTGTTTCAGTAACTTCTAGAAAGTCAGAAATTTAATGTTAATACTTACAGGAAAACAAAAAAGATACCTAAGAAGTCAGGCTAATACTCAAAAAGCCGTTTTCAGCGTTGGGAAAAATGGTGTGTCAAAGACTTGGATAACCGAGGTTCTCGATACTATGAGAGATAAAGAAGTTGTTAAAATTTCTGTTCAATCTTCAGTTGCTGACAATATTGACGAATACATTGAATTTATTCACGCTAATTCTCAAATCACGGTTGTCCAAAAAATCGGTAAAACATTAATTTTATACTTACCATCTAAAGATGAAAAATATCAAACGGTTTCTTCTGAGGTAAATAAGCTTGCTTAATAGTCGTACCGAAGTTTTGACTTTTGTTCAAGTTCAAGAAGTTAAAAAGACACCACAACGCATTGTTATTTTTGGTGGCACTTTTAACCCCGTGCATAATGGGCAGTTGATTGCCGCTGAACAAGTTGCCCGTGATTTGAAATTGGACAAAGTGATTTTCGTTCCAAATTCTATCCCATTTGGAGCTACTCATAAAGATGCGATTGAGCCTTCAGCTCGTGCTGAAATGTTGCGTCTGGCGGTCAGAAATAATTCGTTGTTTGAAGTCGATATGAGTGAAGTTTTCAAGGGCGGACAAGTTTCGACTTACGAAACAGTTAGAGATATTAAAAGGCAGAATCCACAAAATGACTATTTCGTTATCTTTGGTGCCAATTTAATTAACGAGCTTCCTAAGTGGGATAACGCAATCGAATTGTCCAAACTTGCTCAAATTGTGGGGATTAAAAAACCGAATCAAGATGTCCCCAATGTTTTAAATACTCAATGGGTTACTGTGAATTATCTGGATGTTTCTGCCAGCGATATCAGGTCTTTATTGAGAATGCGTAGATCGGTAAGATATCTAGTTCCTGATGTTGTTGCGATGTACATTGCGGAATTTGGATTGTATCAAGGAAGGTATTAATGCTTACTTTAGAAGAAATTAAAACAAAAGTACAAAACAACATGAGTGATTATCGTTATGAACATTCACTTCGAGTTAGTGATTACGCTATGAAGTTGGCTGAATTAAACGGTTATGACGTGCAAAAAGCTCAAATCACTGGTCTTGTCCATGACTATGCAAAAGAAGTTTCTACTGAAAAGTTCCTTGACGAAATCGATCGACATCAACTAGACCCTGAACTTAAAAAGTGGTCTTCAGCCATTTGGCATGGAGTAGTTGGAGCCGAAATAATTCGAGAAGAATTAGAAATTGTTGATGATGAAATTTTAAACGCTGTAAGAGTGCACACAACTGGAGCTGTCGACATGACAACTTTAGATAAAATCCTTTTCATGGCAGATTGGTTAGAACCAAAGCGAGAAGAAGAATTTAATGAATCTGACCTCGACTATAAAGGCATCAAAACCAACACTGAAAAAGATTTAGATTACGGAGTACCGGTTCAATTGTCATTCTCAATTGAACATGTTGCATCTAAGAAAAAGGCCATTTATCCAACAACTTTGTTCGCCTATAACTGGTGGGTAGGAGAGATTAAATAATATGAATAATGAACTAGAAACAATTATCAAAGCTGCTGATTCTAAGAGAGCAGCAAATATCCAAGTTTTGGACATTAGGGAACTCTCAATCATTTCTGATTACTTCATCATTATGTCCGGTGAAACTCAACGGCAAGTCCAAGCAATCGCCAATGAAATTTTAGATAAAGCT
>JAISIV010000046.1 GCA_031261865.1 Lactobacillaceae bacterium
GAGAATCCCAAACTCCGAGAGGAAATTCTTGCCATGATTAAATGGTGGCTTGATTTTGGAATCGATGGATTTAGATTAGATGCAATTTCTCATATCAAGAAAATGCCTTTCGATGTCCAAATGTCCGATTACGATGGAGACGACATTCCCGGGGACAAATGGCAAGTTCATACTAATGTAACTGGCTTCAAAAACTATCTAGAAATGATGAAAGAAGTCTTTGACCAATATCCAATCTTTACCGTTGGAGAAGCTTCAGGAGTGTCCTCATCACAAGCCCAACTTTGGACAGGAGACGATGGATATTTTAAATCAATCTTTGAATTAGAACAAAACGTTCACGATAGTACGGATTCTAATGGACGTCCTATTGGTAATTTGAAAGTCTTAAAAAATACGATTACCGAATGGCAAGAAGCTTTGCGGTTATTCGGCTGGATGAGCCCATATTTAGCCAACCACGATAACCCTCGTTCATTGCAAACATGGGGCGACAATAAAACGGCACATTCTGCAAAGGCATTGGCGACTGTTTTGCTCAGCCTACAAGGAACTCCATTTGTTTATTTTGGTGACGAAATTGGAATTCCTAGTTTTGACTTTAAATCTATTGAAGAAATAAATGATCCCGAAGCCCATATGGGTTACGAAAATCAAGTCAAGGCAGGACGCGATCCTAAAGAAGTTTTTGATGGAGTCAAGGTTTGGAATCGCGATCAGGGACGCTCGCCTATGCAATGGAACGATAGTCCAAACGGTGGGTTTAGCACTGGCAAACCATGGATGCCCGTAAACCCTAGTTTTACTAGTGTGAACGTTGAAAACGAAATCGAAGATCCGGATTCAATCTTTAATTATTACAAACGAATGATTGAGCTTCGAAAAGAACAAACCGTTCTAAACGAAGGTGAATTCTCGAGTTTGGCAAAGGATGATAAAAGTGTCTGTTCATTTGTCCGCAAAACTGATGACGAGATTGCGTTAGTTATTGCAAACCTAACTGATGGGAAAACGACCTTCCAATTACCCGAAGCAATTTATTCTGAAAACTGGGTTCGTGTAATTGAAAATGCTGAATTCGATTTGAAAAAAGAAATCGAATTAAATCCATGGGATGCGGCTATTTTTAAGAGGGCTTTATTATGACACCACAAGAAATTGACGAAAAATATTATTACGATGGTGACGATTTAGGCGCCCACTTTACCAAAATGGAGACTACTTTTACTCTATGGGCACCTACCGCTTATAAAGTAGAAGTCATTGAGTATAAATTGGCAAACACTCCTCAGTTAGATGGAATTGTTCATCAAATGAACAAAGTTGGTGGAGTTCATATTTTTAAATACGAGGGCAATCATGACGGCATGATTTACACCTATCGAGTGTATTTTGAAAACGGTCGTCACAAAGAAACTCGTGATCCTTACGCTTTCGGCGCAACCGTCAACGGGAATAGATCTGTAGTAGTGGATTTTGCAAAAACTCGCAAAGTAGCTCCTTTTGAAAACCGAGTTGATGTGGGTACTAAAGCAAACGTAATGGAAATGCACGTACGTGATGTTTCTATTAATCACCCCGAAGTACCTACGGAATTACGTGGAAAATTCTTAGGGGCAGGACATCCAGCAATCGTAAATTACATCAAAAATCTCGGTATTAATTATGTTCAAATTCAACCGTTTTATGATTTTGCTACCGTAGACGAATTACAAAATTCAACGAAATATAACTGGGGATATGACCCTCAAAACTATAACGTTCCTGAAGGTTCTTACTCTAAAAACCCAAGTGACCCATATTCGCGCATTGAAGATTTAAAAGAAATGATTTCCGAATATCATAAAAATGATATCGGAGTGATTATGGATGTAGTCTACAATCACGTCTATTTAGTTGACCAGGATGCTTTAGAGGCGACCGTTCCTGGTTACTATTTCAGAAAAAATCCAGATGGTTCGATGTCAAATGGAACTGGAATCAATAACGATACAGCAAGTGAACGCAAAATGTTTGCTAAATACATGAAAGATTCAATGTTGTATTGGGCACGAGAATTCGGGATTGATGGATTTAGATTTGATTTAATGGGGATCCATGACATTCATACTTTGCAAAATATCCGTGACGGCTTAAATCAAATCGATACAAAAATTATTACTTACGGCGAGGGTTGGTCTCTAAATACGGCTCTTGCACCAGAACTTCTAGCTACTCAAAAAAATGCCGACAAGTTGCCCGAATATGGTTTCTTTAATGATGAAATCCGTAACGGAATTAAAGGTGACGGTGATTCTAATATCGGAGGTTTTGTAAGTGACGTAGGAGGACAAGAAGAATACATCGTTAACGGAATCATGGGGCGAGCCGACAATGGCAGTTATTTAACCCCTTCTCAGCTGGTCAATTACGCAGAAGCTCACGATAATCTTAATTTGAATGACAAGCTACTTCTAAGTAATCCAAGCGATTCTGAACGTGTTCACTTTTTACGCGACACATTAGCGACAGCTTTGGTTTATTTAACGCGCGGAATTCCATTTATTGAAATTGGGCAAGAATTCTTACGCACAAAACTTGGTCATCCTAATTCTTATAATGCTGGCGATACTTTTAATGCGGTCGATTGGACATTAGCTGAAAAAAATGTGGATGTTGTAAATCTTGTAAGAGCTTTGATTAAATTTAGAAAGCAAACAAGTTTAGTGTCTAACTCTAGAGCTGAAATAAATGAAAATACTGAAATCTTAGTGGCGAAAAATGGTCTGATAGTTTTCAAACTCGATAATAAATATTTGATTGGATTGAATACAAGTGGAGTTGATGTTGATCTTGGACAATACGCGCCAATCAATGAATTAATGCTATCCAATAACGATTCTAAGGAACTGGCTGATTTGTCATTTCAAATTTGGACGCTGGTGTAAGACAATAGTTGTATGAAAAATTTACGTACTATGACGATTAGTGCTGCCATTGCAAATTTCGTATTGGCAATTCTAATCTTGCTATATGGATTGAAAACCTATGGCGACTTCATCAGCCGCCAAAAACCAGGAATGACCGAGACGCAGCTTAATAACGTTTGGTTCAAAGTGGTTGCTGATTCTACGAATGCTAAATTCTTACAGTTGATTCTAGTTGTATTGGTTTTGCTATTGATTACTGAAGTAATGGCGATTATTATGTACCGAAGCTACAAACAACCAGTTTGGTCACTGATAATTGGAATTTTAGCAATTATCCTATTCTTCGCAGTTGGTGCTTCGTTTGTATCGTTTGTATTCTTTATCAGCTCAATGATGATGTTCTACCAACTTTATAAATGGTCTAAATCAGGTATTTACAAGACTAACTAGTAGTGCACCTGCTTGCAGGTTCTCGTCCCCGGAGGGGATAAGCGCGCAATACAACCTAAAGGTTGTTTGCTTACATTAGCCGTGCATAAGCGCGCAATACAACCTAAAGGTTGTTTGCTTACATTAAAAAATTCCGAATCAATACGATTCGGAATTTTTTTTGCTTTCAAGTAAAACATACCAAGAGAAAATTGCCCCAATGATAGCCAAACCAATCAAGATTGATACCGCGGTATTCATTGAAAATGCTCCAATTGACGGGATCACTGCAACTCCAGCTAGAATCGGCGCCATTTGATAGAAGGAAAGTTTGGCGAACAGTTCTCCCATAATATCTTGTTTAACGTTATTAATCAAAATAGTATATCCAAGCATGCCGGTTTTAGTATTGGAAATTTGGGTAAAGAATAACAACACAACAGATAACCATCCCCAGTGAAAGACAAAAAATGTAAAAAGGAAAATTAAATCCATCACTGCCGAAAATAGAACGGTGTTGAAATAGGAAATATTCTTAAAGATATGAGGACCTACAAATGATCCAATAATAGAACCAGCAATTTCTACTCCGCTGATTAAAGCAATCGCAAAACCGTAACTGACACCTGTGAATATTTGATGGTCTATCAAAAATAAGAATGCAAGGGTTTCAAGTGCTGATCCATTGAAATTAACTATTAATGTCTGGCCTAAATTAACGAAAGGATTTACTTTATAAATTTGGCCATACTCTTTTATAAAGGAGAAAGATGATTTGCTGAGTAACTTTTTCTTCTCTGGTCTTTCTTTTTGATTATCTACTCGTTTCGAATCAACGAACAACCACACGAGACCTGAAATAATGTACGAAGCCGCATTTATTAGCGCAACCAAATAGAACTTATATCCACTGGCCACTAGGATTATCATTCCCAGTGACTGACCTACGAGTTCCAAAATACTTGATATTCCGCTTGTGTAACCTTGCAGCATTTCCATTTGATGGCTGGGAACATTTTCTCTTTCGAGATGAACATACAAACTACTTTTATAGGTTCCAATCAAGTCGGAAATGAAATTACCAATCAAAATAAATATGAAAATTAGAATTGTTGGTTTTCGAATAATCCAAGCAATCACAATAAAAACGATAGCTTGAAATAACGAAGAAATCACAAGCGCAATTCTTCTATTGGAGGAGTTATCAGCCATCCTCCCTGGAATAACTCGAAAAAGGTATGGAAGTACACTTGCAATACTGGCTAGAGTGATTGCCTGCTTTGAAAAACCGTGAAGAGATGCCGCAAATTGAATTAATACTATGTTATATATTGCAGTCCCTAGAATGTTGAAAAAATTAGAGATAATTGTCGTGGTGATAAATTTATTTTTAAAAAACTCTTTTTGAGCACTAAACATCGTCAGTTCTCCTCCTCTTATTTAACAACTCATATATTTCCAATAAAACCTCATAGTCCTCGGTGTTCACACCATGACGAAAATCGAAGACACCAATTTTATTCTCAATAATGCTAACTAACCCGAATAGATTCATCATTTGATCGGTTGCAGCTTTTATAAATTTCGAATCATGGAGCGCATCATACAGCAAAACGTTTGAATATACGATTCCAAGTAATCCATTAGAAAAATCTCCAGACTTCGAAAATGGAACTAATAAATCGTTGAAAATTGATACATCAATCGATTCTCTCAACCTAGTATCGTTAACAAAAACATAGGCTACTCCAGCTAAACCTGAAGACAAATAAGGTGAAATTATTTTAGCTTCATCAACCATGGAAATATGTTTTTTTCCGTCTTCGGTAGCAAATACTCTTTTTTGAATAATTTCAATCGCTTCCCCGACATCTTCATTTAACAGGATTTGTCCGGATAAACCATTTAACCCAATTTCATCTGTTTGCTTGCCAACCATTTTTGAAATTTCCTGTTTTATCCTGTTATCTCCCTGTGTAGAACTATCTAGCAGATCTCGTACCTTCTCGAAATTGGGAGAAGGTGAGGTTAATAAATAAAAAGCAGTGTTCAAAAAGTTGAGCGGGAATTTATAGTCAAGAGATCTCATCAAACCTAATCTAAAGGCTTGGTCGAAATCTCTGGTTTCATACAAAAAGAAATTGGTATCCCCAAGAAAAAACAGAAACATCATACCTGTACGGCGAAAGTTTTGTATTAGTAATGAGTCTTCAGAAAATTTATCTAGCCAAAAATATTCCGTTGTAAAAGATTCACCGTTAGTGAGATAATCTGAGACTTCAGTATCTATGTAAACAATCTCTTCATCTTCGGAGATAACGAAGTTATTCGGCTGGATATCTATTTCTTCGAATCCTTCTTCCATCAAACCCTCAATCACGGTGATAAACTTCTGAGCCAAGGCTTTCATTCTTAAATCTCTTTGTCGGAAATCGGTCATCATCATGAAATTCTCGGATGAAGAAACTACGCCTAGTGCCTCGCCTTCAATCAAGCGATACACAAAAAACACAGAATAAGGCTCTTCAACGATTTCAACAGGTTCTGCAACTAAGCCTCTATGATCTTTCTTGGCGTTCTCAAACTCTTCATACCTTTTACTGAGTTTACTGACGTTCAATGAATATCGAACATTTTTTCTAGCTTCTTTGACTACAAATTTTTGATTGGATTGACTCGCTATATAAATATTACCGCCTGAAGATTCTTCGAGGATTTCTGAAAAATTATATTTTTTTTGTATATACGTGCCTGTATTGAATTGAAGGTCGTCTGCAAAAATATCTTCGACATTATCTGGCAAAACAAAATAATTCTTTCTCTCATCCTCTTTATCAGAGTTTGCTGTGGCGAGGTGAGTTCCGTAACGATACCATATAATTTTTGAATCCTGGTATGGCCTATCAGAAAGTACTTCAATTCCATCAAAATTTGTTAGTAAACCATGTAATCTACTCATTATTTCAGCCGTTTGGATTTCCGAGGTAGGGTAAATCGTAATAAGTTTACCAGTCTGAGTTGTTGGTGAGCTAATACCGCTTAAAAATAATTGATCCTCAATCCTTTCGACGAATTTATAATCAAGGCCCATATCAACTGAGAGATTATCCACGACGCTTAAAACATATTCAAAATCCTCAAGCAGTGGGGATAAGTGAATTTTCCAAAAGAGACCATTAATTTTTTTGTCGTTATTGCTAACGTATTTGAAAATGTCTCTCACATTATCACCTTCTCTTTCACTATGTACATAGTGCCTAAGCACTATTTATATTATTTGGACTCAACATGTATAATTTCACAAAGATTGGTTCTAATGACGCCACCATTCTTCGTTTTTTTAATAGTTTGAGTATTCTTTTTTAATTTACGAATATTTATTTGTTTTAGCATGAGGCAGTGTTAATCGTGCAGTTATTTGTGTGATAAACAGTACCTGGTGTAAAAGTTGTTTTAGCTTGTTTCCTTGTTGGCAATTGTCTTAAATTTGTCATTTTTCAATCTTCCTTTTAAGTCTGCAGCCCATAAAAAAAGTCAATAGGCCGCAATAAATTTGCGTCCTATTGACTTAACTCGCTTGAACAAAACAAGTATATCACATAAAAAACATTTTTTATTCTAAAAAGTGTAAAGATACATTAACAAGTCGACCTCAATCCAGAAGAGCTCGAAAAGCAGTCTTGTCTTTTTTTGCATAAATTAAAAGACAACTTCTCGGACTAGATTAAGTCAGAAAAGTTGTCTCTAATATCGACATAGACGCCCTTCATGATTGTTTTTACCAAGTTTTTAATTGCTTTAAATCAGACATTTACGAAACGAATTATAAAATCCTCAGATCTTAAACGACTCCGGGAATTTTTTTCTGCTTTCCTAATCTTCATCTTTAAACCAAAGATAGGCGCCATAGAACGAGTTAATGAGCATCGCAACTTGCAAGACCAGCATTGAGATTGTCGCCCCACTAATAGCTTGAGATTGGTTAAACCAAATAACGATGTTGATGATATTAACCAAAATCCATGCGATCCATTGTTCGCGGAATGAATAACTCATAAGGATTTGCCCTACGATATTCAATGGCAACAATGTAGCATCTAGCCAAACCTGGTTTCCGTTAAGATGACTAGTGGTAAATACCAGAATAAAATACAAAACTACAGTTCCGGCAATTGAAGCCATTGCAACGGCCAGGGTAATTGTTTTAGATTCAGTAGTATCTGAATCATCAGTTGTCTTTTTTTGTTGGATAGCTTTTGACCACATGTAGATGCCAACAAATTGCATCACTAAGAAAAATCCTTGAGTGGCGATATCTGACAAAAGCCAGTTGTGAAGACTGACAGCAAACCAAGTAACTGCCGAAAGTACTCCCCATGAATAATTTGAAATGTGTCCAATATTAACCAAAGA
>JAISIV010000072.1 GCA_031261865.1 Lactobacillaceae bacterium
GGTAGATGGATCGACAAATACCACATTGTTGTCACTCATAATTAAAGCCACTCGATCCGGATTAACCGTATCAGGCGCGAAAATTACTTGACTAATCGAATTCCTAATTTCAGCGGGACTTTTAAAGTAGCCTTTTACCGTTGCTTGTAGAACATTCTTTTTGGAAAAATTGGAGTAAATTGGCGCCATAGAAGTCGGACTCACGGCTTGTGTGGTGTAAACACCAACAGAATTCATCCGAAAATACTGATTACCTTTTTGGTAGTAACCACCAACTAAAATTTCTTGAGCGGTGATTGTTAATACATCATTTTTGTCAATCGTATATGAAACGCTTTTTAAATATGGACTCTTTTCAATTTTGTTGTTAATAGCACTGCTCTGTCCCAGCACAAATAATCTATTGACACCTTTTTTTAGACCAGTTTGTTTAATTATTTCCTGGTAGTTGAGTTGGTAAGCCTTTACTTTTACTTTCTTGACCACACTTAGTGGTTTTAAATAGCTGAACGCCAATCCTAAAATTAATGCAAACACAAAAAAACTAGCAAGTAAGCCTCTTTTTGCCTTGATTAAATTGAGAATTGATTTAAGCATTTTTATTATTAATTATGATTTGTTTTACTAATTGATAAAGCTGGTCTGAAGCATCCGGTTGGCCAGAGAGTTTGGCATTTTCGGCAATAGCTTTTAATTCATCTTTATCTTCTATAACAGCTTTAATGTCATGGAAGAATTTTTCAGGTGTCATTTCATTTTCAGTCATGACAACTGCAGCGTTATTTTCTTCTAGAATGCGCGCATTGACTTCTTGTTGGTTGGCAGTCACATTTGGAGACGGAATTAAAATAGAAGCAATTCCAATGGCGGTAATTTCAGCCAATGTTGTAGCCCCAGAACGAGCAACTAATAAATCAGAAATTTTTAAAAGAGGTGCCATGTCATCGATATAAGGAAAAATGGCAATGTTACTTAGATCACCCTTTAATTCTTCGTCTAACTGTAACTTAACTGAATCAAAGTACTTTGGCCCGGTAACTAAAATCGTCTGGATACCTTTTAGATTTTGAAAACGCGTGGCGGTATTTACAAAAGCTTGATTCAAGCGATAAGCTCCTTGAGAACCACCAAAAATGAGGATAGTTTTCTTACTAGACTTCAAACCGTAATCAGAATATTTTGCTTTTCTGGTGTCTTCTAAAATTTCTTGCCCACGGGGGTTTCCGGTATAGTGAACTTTATCTTGTGGGAATGACTTCAAAGTAGCTTTAAAGCTGACCGCTACAGCAGTAGCTCTCTTAGCTAGCCAGGTGTTAGTAAGACCAGGAGTGAGATTTTGTTCATGAATGACTGTAGGAACTTTTTTGGATTGCGCCGCTAAAAGCATAGCTGAAGAAGCATAACCACCAGTTCCAACAACCACGTCGGGTTGAAAGTCATCAATTAATTTTTTGGCTTTTTTTATGGCGTTGTTAAGCATCGCTAGAGTTTTGAAGTTCGATAAAGGATTGCTGCGAGACAATCCTTGTAAATCTAGACCGACAAATTCAATGCCTGCTTTTGGAACAATTGAGGTTTCCACTCCCCTGTTAGCTCCAACGTAAAGAATCTGAGAATCGGGGTCGTTTTTTAGAATTGTTTTAGCCAATGCCAAAGCTGGATAAATGTGTCCACCGGTACCACCACCACTTAAAATTACTTTCATTTTGAAAATTCCTCTTTTATTGTGTCTTTAAATTCTTTCCCGCGAGTTTCGAAATTGTCGAATTGATCCCAACTGGCTGCTGCTGGGCTAAATAAAATTACTTGACCGTTTTGTGCTATTTGGACAGCATGTGAAACGGCATCTTTTAAATTTTCAACGACTGCGATATTTTGAATGCCTGCGTTTTTAGCAATCTCAACTAATTTATCTTTAGTTTGCCCGTAAACAAAGGCTGTTTGAACCTGCTTTAAATCTGGAATCAAACGAGATAAATCATCACCTCGATCTAATCCGCCAGCAATCCAAACAATTTGATCAGTTGGGAAACTTTGAAGCGCACTTTGGGTAGCTTCGATGTCAGTGGCTTTGGAATCGTTGTAAACCTTAATTCCATTAAAAGTTCCAACGAACTCTAAGCGGTGTTCGGCTCCTTTGAAGTTTCTTAGGACACTTCTAATTGAACCAACTGCTTGATTGTTGTAATTCATGACAACTGTTGTGGCCGCTGCGATATTTTGATAATTAGCGTCACCTTTTAAAAGAATATCTGCTTTAGAAATGATTTCTTGTTTGTCAAAAACCAGCGTGTCATTTTCAAAATGAGCTCCAGTCACTGACGGATTTTGACTTGAGAATGTCGCTATACGAGGGGCTTTATCTTTCGTTGATAATTCATCCACAAATGTTGAAGTAAGTGGGTCAGCGGCATTAAATACAAGTAAATCATTTGAATCCTGATTTTTAAAAACTTGTTTTTTGGCTTCAAGGTAGTTTTCTCGGCTGCCATGATAATCCAGATGAGACGCGAAGATGTTGTTAATAAGAGCAATATCTGGCTTAATTCTTGGTGTTCCCATCAACTGGAAACTAGAAATTTCTAAGACAAGAGTTTTAAAATCGGCATTTTCATAAAGTAGTTCAGTTACTGGCTTCCCGATATTTCCAGCTACTTGAACCTGATCCCCCGAAACACCTTTCAACATTTGGGCAATCAACATCGTAGTGGTTGTCTTCCCGTTGGATCCAGTAATTGCAATCACGTCGCCTTTAAAATAGTCCAATCCTACTTGAACTTCAGTAAGGATCTCTATGCCTAATTCTTGAGCTCTTTGCAAAATTGGTTTTTGATAAAAAATCCCTGGATTTTTGACAACTAAATCGTATGTCTCATCAATATTGTCGACAACAGTTAGATAATCAGGAACTTCATTTTCTGGAATTGGGTTATCAGTATACAAAAAAAGCTGCGCCCCTTTTTGATGTAAAAAACGCGCAACTGCTCGACCGGATCTAGCCCATCCGTAAATGAAAACTTTTTTATTTTCGTAGTTCATATTCACTTAATAAATTCTACGATATTTAACAAATCTAGGATATACAATCCTAAGAAAATGAAGATCAAATTGACAAGATTGAAGAGTAAATCAATTTTAATTTCCGACCAACCAAACTTTTGAAAAGTGTGGTGAATTGGTGCCATTGGAAAAAGTCTTTTTTTAGTCAGACGATAGTAAGCAACTTGTAGAATCGTACTAGCGGTTTCAATGATGTAAACCATTCCAAAAAAGAACATTAACCACGGTTTTTGAATTACCAAAGA
>JAISIV010000085.1 GCA_031261865.1 Lactobacillaceae bacterium
AACCCTTGCTGTTTAGTCATTTTAAGAAGTTGTTTATTATATTCGTCATATATTATTTTTTGTGAAGCAGATAGTTCACTTTCATCTGTTACTATTGAGTCCGACGACTTTTTATCTTGTTTTTTTGTTTCACTATTACCTTCATTATCCTTTACTATATTTTGAGAACGTGAGGAAACATATTCATTTTTTGTCTTGAGGGACATAGATTGGTTGATTACCATCCCAACTAATAAAACAATTGCCATAGCCATCAAGCTAAACAAAACTGTAGTTTTCTTCATTTTTGTTTCTTTCCATTTCCAAGAAAAACATAACCATCACATAGTCAGATCTATACTTAAAATAATCTAGATGATATAATATCACAAATATATTAAAAAAACAGTCTTGGTGTTTTTGCTCTAACTTCTCCTATTAGAACGGTCATAACTAATGATAAAACAAACTTAATCACTTACGCAGTACAACAGCATAAGTGTTTTTGTTAAATCGAAAAATAACACTTTGGGACTAGACCGCCTTAGCAACCTGTAACATCACTCGTGATCTTTATCAACTTCACTGTTTCCAAGTAACCGACGGACAACCGTTAACGCCAATACAGAAACCAAAATTCCAGTCATTAACACAATATAAACGATAGAACTGCGATGCACTACTCCATATATCAGTGGAATCACTATTGTTACAATGATTGTTGAATCTAAAACATTATTCAGCCATTTTTTCATCCTTATTTACTCCTTTGTTGACTATCGTTTTGCTTTTTTGCGTTCAAGATAAATAAAGTATCCCGAACCTCGAATTTCGTGCTCGTCTGAACCACCTTCCCTTTGGCCAATTTCTCGAAGAATTCGATGTTTACTTACTTCGTGCATGTCACCGAAAATCCAGTCCGGAAGATAGTTACAGGCTGCTTTAAGAGAATCAAATATCGTTTCAATTCCTTCATGTACTACGGTTACGGACCAGTTTCTTGATTTATTTCTTTGATATAAATTGGCACCGATTTCCGCACCACGAGCCAATATAGTACGGTACCAGTCATACTGGTAGTTGCCAAATATCGGATTCGAAACTAAGTGTTGTAATGCTTCTTCTTGTGAATCTGTGAGTTGATAAACTCGATCGAATTCTTTCCATATTTGTTGGTATGTCATATTCAATGCCATTTGAGCTACAAGATCCCAGTCGACATCTGTTTCAAGATAACCAGTGGCACGAAGCAGACCACTATCTATAACTCCTTCTTTATAGTCCGCCATTTCTCCTTCGAGTTTTACTTCGATGAGTGTCCAACCATTTCCAGAGGCTTCTTTAGCTAGTCGTTTTCTTTTTTCCTTTTTTTCTTCTGAGTCCTTATTGTGTACCGATCCTTCCGCTTCGGCAATAACTTTCAGTTCTTCCAAAACAAAGTCAGCTCTGAGTCCATGCATTTGATATAACTCCCCGCCGGAAATACCATATTGCGTTTGCTCCATAAGATATTTAATATTCAGGTGCTCAAACAATGCAATTAGATATGCCTCACTTAGAAAACGTCTCCCCTCATGTTTACGACATACTCTTGTAGTACGAGCTCGGTTGAACGACATTTCCTTTGTCACAGTACATCCTGGAAATAAACACTTAAAAACAGCATTGTTAAAACTTTTGGGACCGACATTTTCTGCATCGGTAGAATCGACTAACTTTTCGATGATTAGTTTATCAGCAGGGTCATCCGAACTCGCTAAATCGGTATAGCCAGCAACCGGACTAACTCCTGTTTTATTTGTCTTTTTTCGGCATACCTTGCAAAGGGAAACACCTTTAGCACCCAGTCTTAGAAGATCATTAGTTATATTTTCTTCGTTAGTAGGATACTTGTGGGGATCATCATGTGCAGAGCACGTTATTGTGATTACACGTTCAGTATTTCCTTGATCTTCGCAATCGTTAATCTCAGAGATGATTATATCGCCAATTTTATTTCCTACTCGCAACTGCATTCTAGTTGGTAAAGCCCAAAATATGTTTCGCTTTGAAAATTGTATGCCTCGACCTGTCTTTACCTCAAAAAGTCGATCTGGAAATCTTGAATTTCGAATTGAAAGCTCTCTTTTCTTAGAGTCATACGATTCAACTATTAAGCGTATTTCTTCAAGGTCATTTTGAAAAATGAATGTATGTCCTACAATCTTTTTAAAAACAATCCCTTTGCTACTACTCGGTAGGCGAGAACTATCAACCACATACTTTTGATTCTGTTTACTAGGCGTCTTATCGGCAACCAAGTAATGTTTTGTTTGATTAACTTCCACAGTTTTTAATACTCCATATGTTTTATTCAGCCAACGAATATTATACTGTTCCCTTTTTTTCGATCGTGGACATCGTAGACTTCTGATTCTGTTTCAAAATACGGTTCTATAACAAAAACACGACCAATCACTCGTTAATTGGTCGTGTTTTCAATTGATTTTTCGTGAATTATACGTATTTCTTCGGATTTAGTCCTTCGCCCTATGGATTATGTAGCTCGTTATTTTTGTTGTACAAGTTGCAAAAATCCATGATTTTTAAGTTCCTGGTTAATCGTATAATACAGCTGCTCTCCATCTAACTGACATTCTGATTGCACTTGCAAAATAAGCAAATCTTTATCATTACTTCCAGAAAGACTTTCACCAATCAATCCTAGGATTTCTTGAATTTGGTCAACATCCCAATTTGCCAGTACTGCAATTCCAACTACTGCATACTTAGTTAACTCTCCAGAACCTCTTTTCCCCTTCAAAACACGTCCAAACTGTCCCTTATCAATATTTATAAGTCGTGAAATAGCGGCTTGACTCAAGCCTGATTCCATTCTAGCTTTGTTTAACAGGTCAAGAAAAAGACTCTTGTCTTCGTCAATAAAATAGAAAACCAGCTCCACTGCAAACTCCATCTTCGGTAAAATCGAAAAAACGTTACGTGGAATAGGGATTTTGATTCGAATAGGTTTAATTATCATAATTTCTCAATTTCTACGGACAGAATAGTGTAGATTTCGTAGACAAAAAAACGTCCAAAATAATATATTTTGGACAGTTTTTTAAAATTTTTGGAGTCACTTTTGGAGTCATTTTAGCTCAATTTTTGTGCTCCTTGCAATTTACAAGTACCATAAAACGCTGTAAAATAGCGGTTTCTGTTCTTAAGTGATTTATATTCCTTATTCCCACTCCACCGTTGCTGGTGGTTTAGCGGTAATGTCATAGACGACGCGGTTAACGCCTTTAACTTCATTTGTGATGCGGCGTGATACTTCTGCTAAGACATCCCAGTCAAGACGGGCGAAGTCAGCCGTCATGCCGTCGATTGACGTGATGGCGCGGATGGCAAGGACCGTATCGTAGGAACGGAAGTCGCCGGTAACACCGACAGATTGGATACCTGTATCAACTGTGAAGTATTGCCAAACGTCACCCGTCAAACCAGCTTTCGCGATTTCTTCGCGAAGGATCCAGTCTGATTCGCGAACGATTTCGAGACGTGGTTCAGTGATTTCACCGATGACACGGATTGACAAACCAGGACCTGGGAATGGTTGACGCCATACGAGGTCATGTGGCATGCCAAGAACTTCTCCCAATTCACGCACTTCATCTTTAAACAACTTATTCAATGGTTCAATCAACGTGAATTGCAAATCTTCTGGAAGACCACCCACGTTGTGGTGAGACTTAATCGTTTGCGCAGTATCTGTACCTGACTCAATCACGTCAGTATACAAAGTCCCTTGAGCCAAGAAGTCCACACCTTGCAATTTAGACGCTTCATCGTTGAAGACTTCAATAAACTCAGAACCAATGATTTTACGTTTTGTTTCAGGGTCTGATACGCCGGCAAGTTTGCTCATGAAGCGCTCTTTAGCGTCAACTTTAATGATGTTCAAACCGAACTT
>JAISIV010000116.1 GCA_031261865.1 Lactobacillaceae bacterium
TATGACATTACCGCTAAACCACCTGCAACGGTGGAGTGGGAATAAGTATTACACACAAATAAAAAATCCGTCCCCAAAACAGATGTTTCGGGGACGGATTTTTCATGCTATTTCAACTATCCAGAAGCTTAATAGTGAAACTAGTTTTATTCAAAAGGGACTGCATTAGTTTCAATATATGATTTGACATATTCGAATGTTTTTTTATTATTACCATGTGTCGCCACATATACTGAGAGATCCTTTAAATCATGGAGATTTGTACGAAAATCATACCCATTGTTGCGTAACATCGAAATGAGGATAAATGTTGCAGTACGTTTATTGCCATTTGCAAAGATATGCTTAAGAACAAGTAAAATGAATAGAATAGTTGATTTGTCGAAAAGTTCAGGATAGAGTTCCTTGCCAAAAACATGCTGATCCACAAGGTTGACAATCATGTTCAAGGCATTACTATCTTTGATAGCCTTTTCTTCATTTGGAGAATATCGGTCAATTAATCTGAAATTTGCTTCAGCAATTTGTTTTTCAGTCGGAATTTTGACCATTACATGTCCACCAGAGATTGAAATGTGTCGTCATATTTTTCAATAATTGATTCAAACCCAGCTAAAAATGCATCATCGCTAATAAATTTCGAATCATTATCTGTATCAGGTAATTCAATTGTGATGCTCAACTTGCCATTGTCTTCACGGATTAAACTAAGGTCATAATCAACATTATTATCCTTAACAAATTTATTTGCGATTGATTTTGGTAAACGGAGTGCTGTGTTCTTTCCCCAGTCTCCAAATCGTACCGGCGTTTTTTCGATGATTGTGCTCATAGTAACCTCCATATCAATTGTATTAGTATTTTACTAATATTTTAGTAATAAATCAATTGATGGGGATATTTGTAACGCTATTAGGAAATCCGAGATTCTGATTACTCCGCAGTGGTCTTTTTATCGAACTTTTTATATTTTATATAAAATTTGATAAAATATAAATAATCATATAATAAAGGTGGTGAACGGATGTTTTCGGAGGTTAGAGATGTAATCTTGTCATTGTCTGGAATCGAAATAACGCTCCTTGATAATAATTATATTAATCAGTTCAAGTTATCGTTGATCCAAAAGAAAAAGCTAGTCGGCTTTCTTGCGAGCCTCGATAATAGAGAAGTTTACATCGCACACATAGGCGTGTTAGACCAAACTCCAAAGCAATTTTCAACATTTAATGATAATATCAAAGAAAAGTTGGGTGTGTCGGTCGTGTATTGGTTTGACCAGTTAACAACACAAAACAAACGTGCGTTAATCAAGTATCGAATTCCATTTTTGTTGTCCAATAAAGACCTGTTTCTTCCGTTTAGCTATTTGCGCGTGACAAAAGAGTCACAAGTGGTGAATGAAGTACCTAAAATAACACCGGCAATTCAAGAAATTATGATTGCCATCATTCTCTTCCACGGAGAAAACTTAAACCCACAAGAATTATCCAGAGTATTAGAAGTCCCAGGAGCAACCGTTTATCGTGCCTTTCAAATTTTAGAACGACTCGGGCTGATTGAATCAGAGGGCTCAACGAGGAATAAAACTTATCAATTGAGTGCCACTTTTCCAGAGTTTATTCAGAACGCAATTGAACGCATGAACACACCGATTCTCCGAGAATATACGTTGGAGTTTGAGGAGCAACTAGAGCTGCTTCATCAAGTCGAAATTATTCAAGCTGGAGACACGGCTCTTGCATCGCTTACTCAGGTCAATGCAATTTCAAATCAAACATATGCGGTCTGGAAGAAGCGAATTAAAGTCATTGAAAACAGCGAGCAATGGAAGATTGGTCGAAAGTCCTTAAGCGAACCCATTAACCTACAGGTATGGGCATATAATCCACTTAAGTTGGCGGAAATACAAAGAGGGCAAGGAGTAGAAGTAGTTGATTCATTGTCGTTAGCACTAACAATTTCAACTAACCATGATCCTCGTAGAGAGCAAGCTTATGACGCATTACTTTTGGATGTTATAGGGGGAGACAGAGATAGTGAAAATTTCAGGAATTAACAAGTTTAGAGATGAGTTTTTAGGTTTCGAAGACTATTATGTCCTGATTGGTGGATCAGCTGCTTCAGTTCTTGTGGATGACATGGGATTCGATTTTCGAGCAACACATGACTTGGATATTGTCTTGATTATCGAAAAAATTGATGATGCATTCACGACCAAATTTCAAGAATTCGTTAATAACGGTGGATATACACCGATGATTAATGAGTCTGGAAGTGACAGTCATTTTTATCGTTTTGAAAAGCCAACCACTCCCGAATATCCTGCAATGTTGGAATTGTTTGCTAGAAAACCGATAGATTTTGAATTGTCAGTTCTTAACCAGAAACGTCCGATTCATATCTCAGACAACGTCCCAAGCCTTTCTGCGTTGCTTCTTGATGATGAGTACTATCAACTGTTAAAAGATAACATGGTTGTCATCAACGGATTATCAGTCGTTACTGCACCGGCGTTAATTGCCTTTAAAGCTAAAGCGTATTTGGATTTGAATGAACGTAAGTCTAATGGCGAGAGAGTTGACTCTAAAAATATCAAGAAGCATCTTCGCGATATCATGATTATGAGCCAATACGTCGAAGATAATATTGTTATTCCTGAATCAATTCAATCAGACATGTCAATATTTTTGACTAAGTTTGTTGAAGACGTTGATTTTGACCCTGCGGTTCGCTATAAAGGCGTTGTATTGATCAACAAAGCTGAAATTGTACAGGTTCTACGGGATTTATTTGGTGTTTAGTTAGCCAGAG
>JAISIV010000002.1 GCA_031261865.1 Lactobacillaceae bacterium
GAGCTTAGGATTGTCGGAAATATCCAATTTTACTAAAGAAGGATATCCAGAACTTAAACGAGATACCCCTGATCCGAACACTGTCATGTTGGTGTTGGACAAATCGAGTGTCATTAAGGTTTTGGATGACAAAATTGGCCAAGTTTGTCCTGAACCGACCGTATCTCCAAGATTAGTTCCCGACAAATTCAATTGCATTAGATTAGGAAAATACGAATTGTCAACCTGCGTGTTCAAAAGAACGGTCGTCATGTTGGTATATTCACCGGTTTTTACAAATTGATTAGCAAGACCAGAGTAATTGATAGTTTGAACGTTATAAGCGGCGTGCATTAGAACTTGGACAACATTCCAACCTCCACCACAGTTGTTGTCGGCTGAAGATTGTCCATTATTGGCGTTATAAGTTTTCCAAGCATCAGCACTATAAATTCCAAAAAAACCTTGACCTTTACTTGCAACCCACTTTGCCATATCACCAGGCTTTTCGGAAGTCCCGTTATCGGAAATATCAAAAATACTAAGAAGCGACAAATCACCCAATGAAAGGTTTTGAAGCGTGATTTTAGAACCATCTTTTCTTAGAGTATTTAAAAGAGTGTTTCCGTCTTTTGTTTTTGATTGGGAAACCAGAGTATTTAATAAAGTGGCGTTATTATAAGGATCATTTGCAATTGTCCCATCAGAATTAAAACTAATACCTAATAAGGTTTTTGCAATATTAGTTGTTGCACTGTAATTCGAATCTGCATATGCTCCGCTTGGAATTTCAGCGAATGCAGTATTAGGAAAAGCGATGGGGGCCGCACCGATAACCAGTGCGACGATTGAAATTGATTCAAGTAATTGATGTCGTTTCATTTTTGAGACCCTTTTTCACAATTTTTTCACGAATATTATTGTATAACTTACTATCGTGAATTAAACGTGAAAATTGGTTAAATAAAAAGTCGTAAGCAAAACTTACAACTTTTCTTGAATTAAATCTTCGATTTTATTTACGACTTCTTGAATCGTCATGTTACTAGTGTCGATTTCGATTGCGTCATCAACTTTAGTTAATGGGCTAATCTCTCTAGTGGAATCTTTTCGATCACGTTCGGCGATTTCAATCATCAAGGTTTCAAGTGGTGTGTCAATCCCTTTTAGTGTATTTTCTTTGAAACGACGATTGGCACGTTCTTCTACGCTGGCAACTAAGAAAATCTTTAACTGGGCATCTGGAAGCACTGTAGAAGCAATATCTCTTCCATCCATCACCACCCGGTTACCGCGAGCAATTTCTCTTTGTTGAGCAACCATTGCTTCTCTTACTCCAGCATAAGAAGAAACTAGAGAGACATTGTTTGTGATTTCAGGAGTGCGGATTTCAAATGAAACATCTCCCCCATTTAGAAGAGTTTTTTGATCATTATCGATTGTCTTTTGAAAATTAATTTGAACATCTTTCAAATTATCTTCAATAGTCTTTTGATCTTCATAATCAATTTCATGCATCTTGGCATAGAGCGTAACTGCACGATACATAGCACCAGTGTCGATATAAATAGCATTGATGTCATCGGCAATCAATTTAGCAATTGTCGATTTCCCAGACGAAGCCGGGCCATCGATTGCAATTTGAAAATCTTCTGGAATATTGTTCATATTAACCTACCTGTACTGTTTGGCCGATGATCAAAGGTGAATTAGCAGTAGCACCATTAAGTGCATACAATTGATCAACAGTCATATTGTTGTTACGAGCAATACTATACCAAGTATCCCCTGAGACAACTGTATATGTCGTTGTGGTTGTAGTAGTGGTATCAGTAGAAGTCGAATCAGTAGTGTCTGCAGTATCAGTAGTCGTGGTGGTACTTGAGCTATCTTCAGTTGAGCTAGAGCTTGATGAATCCTCAGCAGACGAGCTGGAGCTCATAGAACTAGAACTAGATGAACTTGAAGACGACTTAGAAGAAGAAACTTTGACAGTCGAACCAGAAATAGCAGACTCATTTTCAGGACTACCGAACATTGCACCCATTGCAGGAATAATTGCCAGAACAGCTAAGGCGGCCACAACCATTCCAATTAAAGTTCCGCGACCTACCAAATCCGATAATTTACGTTTTTTAGGTTCGTTTGGTTGATCGTATTGAATAGGTTCTTCTTGATAAGGTTGAAAATCTTCATTACCGTAAGCGTTATTAGCGGGCTGGTTATAATTTCCAGACTCGAATTGGGGTTGTTGCAAGTCGTAATTTTCTTGAGGGTTGTAATAACCAGTTTGTTCAGCTACTTCCGGTTGTTCTTCGTAATAATTAACCTTGGGTTCGAACTGATTCGTATTTTGTTGAGGTTGAGAATATTGAGGTTCTGAATACTGTTGAGCCGGAGTAGGAACTGGTTGGTTATCTACAACATAGGTGTTATCATCTGAAAAACCATAATTAAAATCGGGGGTAAAAGTGGTTCTGTTTTCATCTTGGTTTACTGATGGAATAACTGGTTCAGGTTGTTGGATAGGACTTTGAACGCTAGCAGGCGTGCTCAAGCTAGACTGTGGTGTTGGCGCAGGATTGCTGTTTGCACGTGCAGTAAAAGAATCCAAAGTGGCCATTGGATCAATAGTTGGTTTAGCTGCATTGGCTATTGAATTTTGAACTGCAGCTGCAGCCGCCGGAATAGAAGTACTTGGACTATTTTGAGCACTGGTACTAGCTACTGGAGCTTGTGCTTGTGAGCTTTCTATAACTGGTGCTACAGAATCTGTTGCCAGTTGTGGCGCCGGATTCGAAATTGGAGTATTTCCAGTTGGAAAACCAGTTTGAAAATTGTCTGTATTAAAATCAAAGTCTTTATCTGCCATAAAATCAGTCTTTTCCCGTTGAAATTAATTTTATCATAGGAATTTTTGCGACAAATTTCTTAACAAAAATGTAACTAATTCCCCAAACAATCCCTTCAATTAAATTAAAAGGAACAATCATGTAAACCAAGTACTTGGTGGTACCGAAAACCTTTGAAATATCGAAATTCGCAAAAGCCGCATATGCCGGAATTGCGAATAATAAATTAGTGATCGCCATTGCAACAGTCAATGCAATTGTCGCTGCCAACACTTGCAAGACGATGTTTTTCTTTCGAAGTAAAAAGACTACGCCCATAAATACCAATGAAGCTAAGAAGTTTACTGGGAGACCGATTAACGTGGTTGCTCCTGCATTCAAAAAGATTAAATGCAAGATAGAACGATAAGTCAGTCCGATTACGGCGTTTTTGAAACCGAAGAATGCCTGTATAAGCAAAATAATTACCGTCGACAAATCGAGTGTTAAAAATGGAGCATCCGGAATCAAAGGAATCTTAGGTTGGATCATCAACAAAAAGCTGATGACCGACAACATAACAACAATTAATTGTATTTGTAGTGAATTTACTTTTTTAATCTTCGTATCTCCTGCTCAGTAAGTTTTCGGTATTGACCTTGCGAAATGCCGGTGTGATTTATTTTTGCGAATTCCGTGCGATCAAGTTCTAAGACGGGATGTCCAATATAATTCATTATATTTTTAACCTCGTGGTTCTTCCCTTCATGAATCGTAATTTCAACTACGCTGGTAGACCCATTTTTTAAAATTTGATATTCAGCACTGGCATATGTCTCGCCGTCAATAATCATCGGTTCAGACAATACTTGAATTTCATCCCCGATTTCACCTTTTACAGTAGCTTTATAAGTCTTATTGACTTCATGACTAGGGTGAGTAAGTCTGTTCGTCATCTCCCCATCATTAGTTAGGACAAGTACACCAGTTGTATCGATATCTAAACGGCCAACCGGATAAATGCGGGCATTAGTATTGATTAGATTAACAACTGCTTTTTGATCTTTGAAACTTTTGGTCGAGGACGTATAACCTTTTGGTTTATTAAGAACGTAATACTCTTTTTGTTCTTCGCCAATTAATTTACCGTCGACCTTGATTTGATCTGTAACTTCAGCTTTCATTCCAAGTTCACGAACAACTTGTCCATTAACAGAAACACGGCCACCTTTTATCATTTCTTCTGCTTTACGCCGTGATGCTACACCGGCGTTAGCAATTAGTTTTTGAAGTCGTTCACTCATTTTCTTCACTCGAATCTTCAACTTCAAGATTTTCTTCCATGTTTTCAGACAACTGTGATGCCACACTCTGCATTTCTTCTAGGGTAATATTGTCGGTTCTATTGGCAAATAATTCGACTTGTTCACCGACTTGCGGTTGGCCACTTAAAATCTCAGACACATCTGGTAATTCCGGTAAGTCTTCAATTGAATCTAAATCAAAATAATTCAAAAAGTAATTAGTCGTGCCATAAAGTACCGGACGGCCCATTTCTTGTTTTCTGCCGACTTCTTCGATTAAGCCAAGGGCCGACAACTTAGAAATTGAACCACTAGAATTGACTCCACGAATTTTATCCACTTCTACTCTGGTTACTGGTTGCTTATAAGCGATAATCGTTAGTGCTTCAAGACCAGCGTTACTTAACTTGTTATTAACTGAGGACTGATAATAATTACTTAAAACGTGAGCGAATTCTGGTTTAGTAATCAGACGATAGACTTTATCGTTTTCGATTAGTTGAATTGAAGTTCCATTGTCCTGTTGTAACTTGTCGCGTAACTCCACTAAAAGATTTTTTAATGCAGGCATATCGAACCCAGTAGCTGCTGCGATTTCTTCAATTGAAATTCCCTCATCCCCGGCAACGAAGATCAAACTCTCAACTTGGGCTAAGTTATTCATTTTCGTTATTCTCCATTCCCTTGGTTAAATAAAATTCGCCTTCCTTTTTTTGAATCAAGACAACTTGTTCTTTAGCTAACTCCAATACGGCTAAGAAAGTTGTGATCATTTCATCGTTATTAACAGAGTCGACAAATAATTCTTCAAAATTAAGAGGTGTATCTGGTGACAATTTAAATTTTGTCACGATTTGATTCATCTTGTCGGCAACCGAAAAAGTCTCTCTTTCTATATTGCGTGTTTTAGGGGCAGTGTCCATTTGACGGCGGACAATCTTTACAAATGCTTGCTGTAAATCTTCAAGCGTCACACCTGAGGCTAACGGTATTTTCTCTAATTCTTCGGGTACTTCACTTGGTGCTCTTAAATAAGACTTCCCTCTTTCATCCTGCATTTCTTGAAATTCAGGGACAATTGCGTTGAATTGTTGATATTCAATCAAGGCTTGAACTAATTCAGTACGAGGGTCAATATTTTCTTGATCCTCATCATTTTCAGCTTTTAGCGGCAACAAATAACGCGACTTAATTTTTATAAGTGTAGACGCCATATACAAGTACTCGCTGGCTGAATCTAAATTTGGATCAAGATTTTTATCTAAATAGTCCAAAAATTGGTCAGTTACCGAAATAATTGGAAGATCAAAAATATCAAGTTCTTGAGTTCGAATCATATGCAGCAAAACGTCAAGTGGACCATTAAAGTTATCAATTGATATTGTTAATTCGTTTTGAGACACTCGTAATATTTTATCATCACGCCCTTGGATGTGCCTTGGTGTATACGTCTTGTAAATGTTTTTGAGTGATGTGAGTATAAATTTGGGTCGTAGAGATATCTGAATGTCCTAAAAGTTCTTGGACAATCCTTAAATCAGCTCCGTTTTCCAGCAAATGAGTAGCAAATGAATGTCTTAATGTATGCGGCGAGATTTCTTTTGTGATATTAGCCATCAGTGCGTATTTTTGAACTAATTTAAAAATACTAACGCGAGACAAATTGCCTCCCCTGGCGTTCAAAAAAACATACTGTTTAGAATCTGAAGAAATCAACAAAGGCCTTACATTTTCCAAATAGTATTTAAGGTAATCACTGGCGATTTCACCGATGGGAGTAATCCGCTGTTTTTGCCCTTTACCAATCGTTTGAACCATCCCCAGTTCTAAATGAAGATCATCAATTTTTAGATTACTAACTTCACTGACTCGAAAACCGGTTGCATACATCGTTTCCAATAGTGCTTTATCACGGACACCAAATTTAGTTTTTAAATCGGGTTGATCTAACAAACGGTTGACTTCTTCAACTGATAAGAATTGAGGCAAATGTTTATTTTTTTTAGGTGTTGGTAAGTTCTGAATTGGCGATTTTTCAATTATTGCTTCGTTAACTAGGAACAAATAGAATCGTTTTAAGGTTGTATTCATTCGAATAATAGAGCTATTGGCCTTACGAGCGGCGACTTGTTGCTCAAAAAAATTAGTTAATGTGTTTTGATCGACGTCAATTACGTCAACTTTTTTTTCTTCAAGATATGAAAAAAACTGTTTTAAATCTCTTGAATAGCTATCAACAGAATTAGGCAACAAACCTTTTTCTACTCTAAGGTATTGCTGGAAACTTGTGAGTAATTGTTGATTTTCAGTTAACATAACCTTGATTTTAAGGCAAAAGAAAAAGCACTTTTCAGTGCTTTAACAAAATTTATTAGATAGTCACTACGTGAATCAAGTTAGTAGTTCCAGGTTTGTCTAATGGAAGACCGGCAGTAATCACGATAGTGTCACCTTTTTTAGCCAACTTGTTTGCTACAGCAGACTTCTTAGCCAATTCGATCATTTCATCAGTAGTGCTTGGAGCAGTTTCGACTACGGGAACAACAGCGTAATTGAGAGTTAATCCGCGTTGAGTAGTTTCATCATAAGTGATGGCCAAAATTGGCATATCAGGACGGTATTTTGCAATCATTCGAGCTGTGTAACCAGATGCAGTAGAGGCAACGATCGCTGCGGCATTTGCACCTTGAGCCATATCAACAGCAGCTTGAGCCAAAGTGTCAGCAGGAGTTTCAGAAGAGATTGGACGCAAATCCAAACGGTGTCCATAT
>JAISIV010000016.1 GCA_031261865.1 Lactobacillaceae bacterium
GATCCACTGGAGAAAGGATAATACCTGCGGCATCCCCAAGAGAAGAGACGTTAAAACCGGAGGTTTTAGATAACGTAAATGAACCAGTCAGAGTAACATCTTCTGACATGTTAAACATGTTTCCAAGTGAAACAACACCTACTTGGTTATTAGTCTTAGTTAAGTTTTTTGAACCAGAACTTAGAGTTCCTGCAGCACTTCCGTATCCCTTAAATTTGTCATCGACTTTCGCAGTAATTCCGGTACCGGTTCCAGAAATATTAGCATTAACATTACCAGAAGTTAAATCAGTAGTTTGTCCAACTGTAATTTCAGGTGCCGTAGTAGCAGCAAGCATAGCTTCAACATTAACTGTATATCCATTAGTATTTGCCCAATTCAAAATACCATCAAAACTAGCTGGATCTGGAGCCTGTCCGGCTGGGACTTTGACATTGATTGCTTTTGCTTGATCGTCGGAAGTTACTTTATAAGTCGCAGGAAGAGTTGCTAAAGCATTCTTCAAATCAGTAGTAACGTCAGCTTGAATTTGTTCTTCGATAGCATTTGTGGCCGCATCTTGGTTTGCGGCGGTAATAGTCTCAGCTGTTGGAGTAGCAACAACAGTCGTAGCAGCCGGTGCTACAGGAACCGCAGCTGGGGCTTCCGATGCTAGTGGAGCTGATGAGTCCGCTTGCGATTTAGCTTGAGAATCTGCAGATGAAGTAGTTTTTGAATCAGCATCAGATGATGCCTTACTTTCGACAGTAGAGCCAACCTTTGAATCGTCAGCAGAACTTACTTTTGAGTCAGTTGATGAAGTAGTTTTAGAGTCAACAACAGAACCATCAGTTTTTACTGTGGCATCACTCGTTGTATTTCCGGTTGCTTCTGCAACCGCCTGTTTATTAGTGGCGCTGACTTCTTCAGCAGAAGCGTTCACTCCTCCTAAATTTGCGTGGTCAGCTAAACCTTGTACAACTTCTTGATTAGCTGCTCCAACTGAAAAGACGGTCATTCCGGCAACAAGCCAGTTTTTACCCGCCTTATACATTTTTTTACGTTCAATACTGTTTCCCTTAAACATTTCTTAAACTCCTTTAATGGTTCCTTAAACCTTTAATAAAAATATAAGGGGTTTAATTGACAAATTCAACGCTTATTGGTAAAAATTCACACAATTTCACATTTTGTTCACATTTAATTTATGTCGTAAAGTTGTCTGTTTGTTAGTAATGCCTTATTTTTGAACCATTTGGGGAGTGATAAGAAAGTTTTCCACAGGTTCGGTCCGAAATTGCATTAAAAAATTCATACTTTCTTAACTTTTAAACCAGATTCTTTGAAAATTCAGCCAAACAAAAATCCGCAACCCTCGACAATGTCAAGAATTGCGGATATCAATAAAATTATTTAACTAGATTCAATAAATCAGCCTTTGTTGCGCGAGAAGAATATTCAATATCGTGTTCATCTAAATAGTTCTTAATTTCAGCAACGGTCGAATTAGCATCAGGTTTATTACTAGAAGCGGCTTTTTGTTGAGCTTGGGCATCAGCCTGTTCGACATTATCTAATTCGGATTTAAGAGCTTCGATTTCATCAGTTCGATCTGAATTCCTCGAAACTAATTGCCCTTTTAATTCACGAACTTCATCGGCCTGGTCAAATTCTTTTGCGGTTCCTACAGGTAATACAATCCACATAATGATATAAATCCAAAAGAATCCACTCACTGAGAATAATGCCAAAATCAACCAGATTGTACGGACCATCCCGATATTCCAACCAAAATAATCGGCCACACCACCAGCAACACCACCAAATACGCTATCTCTTGTTCTTCTATATAGTCTTCTCATTATCCAAAAATTCCTTTTTTCTTATTTGAAATCTTGTCGCCACCAGCTTCGGCGTATGCCAACAAGGCCTCTTTTTGTTCCTTTGAAATCTTTGAAGGAACATCTATATCAATAGTAACGTAGTGATCACCCATTCTAGAAGAATTCACATAAGTTACACCTTTTCCTCCTAAACGGAAAGTTTTGCCAGCATTGGTTCCTGCAGGAATCTTAAGTAAAACATCTCCTTGGACGGTTTTAACTTGGATTTCGTCGCCAAGTACGGCTTGCACGAATGTGATTTTTTGAGTCGACAATACGTCTGCCCCATCTCTTTCAAATCCGTCTTTCGATGGTTGGACACTAAACGATACATACAAATCTCCGGCAGGGCCACCATTCATACCGGCATCCCCTTGACCAGCAAGGCGCATACGTTGTCCGTTTTCGATTCCAGCTGGAATTTTAATATCCACGGTGTGTTCATGTTCTCTATCCTCGGGGAAACCAGGCCTACGATAGGAAATAGTAGCTTCTTTTCCGAAGGCTGCTTCCTCGAAAGTCAGCGAAAAACGATAGGTTAAATCTTGGCCTTGTCTAGGAGCATTAGGGTTGAAGGCGCCACCAAACATTTGACTAAGAATATCTTCAAATCCTCCGCCTCCAAAACCACCGAAGCCTCCAAACGGATCACCACCTTGGCCGCCAAAACCGCCTTGAGCTCCCGCTTTACCATATTGGTCATACATTGCCCTTTTATCTGAATCCCCTAGAGTTTCGTAAGCTTCTTGGACTTTTTTATATTGATCTTCAGCTCCAGGTTCTTTATTTAAATCGGGATGATATTTTTTAGATAGTTTTCGATAAGCAGATTTTATCTCCGCCTCAGATGCACTCTTATCTAAACCAAGTATGTCGTAATATTCTGTGTCCATGTTTTTCTCCGTTTATTTATGTACTGGAGATTTCTCTCCAATTTAATTAAAAAACGAACCGGAGTCCGCCTTTCAATATGGGTAATTACTTATCGTCGTCGTTAACTTCTTTGAAGTCGCCATCAACAGTATTATCGTCAGCCTTTGTTGCATCAGCAGCACCGGCAGCGTCTGCTTGAGGAGCAGCTTGTTGGTATAACTTAACAGCTAATTCTTGAGCAACCTTTTCAAGGGCTTCTTTCTTTTCTTTCATCTGATCTAAATCATTTGATTCTTTAGCAGATTGAAGAGCTGTGAGAGCTTCTTGAACAGGCTTCTTGTCATCATCACCGAGTTTGTCACCAACTTCTTCAAGGGTCTTTTCAGAACTGAAGATTAGTTGATCAACATCATTACGTAATGCAGCTTCGTCAGCCTTCTTCTTATCAGCATCAGCGTTTGCTTCAGCTTCTTTAACCATCTTTTCGATATCTTCTTCAGACAATCCACCGTTATTTTGAATGGTAATCTTTTGTTCTTTTTGCGTTCCTAAATCTTTAGCAGATACAGAAACGATTCCATTACGATCGATATCAAAAGTAACTTCGATTTGTGGGATTCCGCGAGGGGCTGCTGGGATATCAGTCAATTGGAAGTTTCCAAGAGTCTTATTGTCGGCAGCCATTGGGCGTTCACCTTGAAGCACGTGGATGTCAACGGCTGGCTGATTATCTGCAGCAGTTGAGAAAGTTTGTGACTTAGAAGTTGGGATGGTAGTGTTACGATCGATCAACTTAGTCATCACACCACCCATAGTTTCGATACCAAGTGAAAGTGGAGTAACATCCAACAAAACGACGTCAGTAACATCACCAGAGATAACCCCACCTTGAATAGCAGCACCTAAAGCGACAGCTTCATCAGGATTAATTGAGTGGTTTG
Organism: Lactobacillaceae bacterium; assembly: GCA_031261865.1. GTDB lineage: Bacteria > Bacillota > Bacilli > Lactobacillales > Lactobacillaceae > Oenococcus. The sequence continues at coordinate 3,677 of JAISIV010000016.1, forward strand.
GTTCTTTTCCAGTAAGTTTCTTTACAGATTCTTGAACTGCAGGAATACGAGTAGAACCACCGTTTAAGATAACTTCATCGATATCGGACATTGAAAGTCCAGCATCTTTAAGAGCGTTTTTAACTGGTTCTTCAGCACGCTTTACCAAGTCAGCAGTAAGTTCATTGAATTTTGCGCGAGTAAGGTTCATTTGCAAATGCAATGGACCATTTTCACCATTGGCGATGAATGGTTGGTCAATATCGACATCAGTAGATGACGACAATGACTTCTTAGCAGCTTCAGCAGCTTGCTTCAAACGTTGCATAGCCAATGAATCAGTTGTTAAATCGACACCATTTTCTTTTTTAAATTCTTCGACCATCCAGTCGATGATTTTGTTATCAAAATCGTCACCACCAAGATGAGTGTCACCATTAGTAGATAGAACTTCGAAAACACCATCTCCTAATTCAAGAACAGAAACATCAAAAGTTCCTCCACCCAAATCGTAAACCAGAATCTTTTCAGACTTATCAGTCTTATCAAGACCATAAGCTAAAGCGGCTGCGGTTGGCTCGTTAATAATACGTTCAACTTCAAGTCCGGCAATCTTTCCGGCATCTTTAGTTGCTTGACGTTGCGCATCGTTGAAATATGCGGGAACCGTAATAACTGCCTTATCAACTTTTTCGCCAAGATAATCTTCAGCGTACTTTTTGATGTATTGAAGAATCATTGCAGAAATTTCTTCAGGGGTGTATTCCTTGCCGTTTGCCTTAACTTTATAACCGGCTTCACCCATGTGACGCTTAATAGAGAGGATAGTATCAGGATTAGTGATGGCCTGGTTTTTAGCGGCCTTACCAATAATTGTTTCACCCTTCTTAAAAGAAACTGCAGAAGGAGTGGTGCGATCACCATCAGGATTGGTGATGATAGTAGCAGTCCCACCTTCAAGAACTGCGACTGCAGAGTTTGTAGTACCTAAATCAATTCCAATAATTTTTGCCATGTTTATATATTCTCCTTAATCTTGATATACAGCTACCATCGCTGTTCTTAGTGTTCTATCAGAAATCTTGTATCCTTTTTGAAGAACTTGGGCGATTGTATCGGGTTTTTGTGTTTTTTCATCGACAATTGGCACAATCTGAATTGCTTGATGAAGTTCAGGATTAAATTCATCCCCAACCTCACCAAATTCAGTAATGTTATTGTCTTTGAAAGCATTTTTAATTGCTTTATAAACCATTTCAACGCCAGTTTTGATTTGTTTTGCGGATTCACCGTCAGCACCAACCGCCAATGCGCGTTCCAAGTTATCAACTGCAGGAAGCAATGATTCAGCTAAGCGTGAACCATCATACATTCGCCAATTGGTTTGCTCTTTTGCAAAACGTTGTTGAATGTTTTGAATATCAGCTTGAGCACGAAGGTATTTGTCTTCGTAATCTACCGCTTCGTTTGCAGGTTGTTGTGGTTCATCATCTACTTCAACCTGTTCGCTTCTTTCATCAACTTCTTCTGCACTTTTGCTTTCGTCAAAGTCCTCTGAAACGTTTTTATCATCTAGTTCTTCATTAATTTGATCTTTATCTGACACTTAAACACCTCCTGTTTTGAACTGTATGACAATATTGTAAAACAATAGTCAGTAAAGGTCAAACTTTTTTTGACTATTTTTGACCATTGAAATAATTCCAGGTATTTGTCTCGTCAACACGTAATTGTTCAATCAAACTTTCAGCAGAATCAAACTTCTCTTGGTCACGGAGTTTTTTAATCCAAGTGACAGTGGCAACTTTCCCATAAACATCTTGATCAAAATTCAAAACATGTACTTCAACGGTTATTGGGCGACCCGGTTCAAAAGTAGGATTAGTACCGACACTAGTCATCGACTGATAAATATTGTCATCCCCTTCAATTTTTACTTGGGTTATATAGACGCCATTACCTGGAATCTTATGGTCTTTTGCGACTTGTACATTTAATGTTGGATAACCCAGCAATCTACCGCGGGCGTCTCCATGAATAACTTTCCCTCGGTTAGTGTAATAACGTCCTAACATCGTAGTTACGGTATCTAGGTCACCAACTGATAGGGCTTTTCGGATATTGGTAGACGAAATTTTTTGAGAATTGTCCTGTTGTTCTTCCACAATGATGACTTCAAAGCGACCTTTTGAAAAATCGGTCAAATGTTGCATATCAGCGGTCGTATTCGGAGCGCCATAAGTGTGATCAAAGCCCGCTACAACTGTGCGTGGATTTAGAGGCATTAAAATTTGGTCGACAAATGTCTGACCATCGATATTCGAAAAGTCTTGAGTCATTTCAAGAAAATAGAGATTGTCGACTCCCAGTCTTTCAAACTCCGATTCTCTTTCTTTTTTATCAGTTAAATATTGGAACTCGCTATCATTTCCAAAAACCAGCGATGGATGCGGATAATATGTCAACAAACCTAAAGGAATACCGTTATCTTGAGCTATTTTTTTTGCGGTATTGATTACTTGTTGGTGTCCTAAATGTAAGCCATCGAAGAAACCTAAAACGATGACTTGATTTGCCTGTTGGTTTATACTAATTGGGTAAGTTAATTCATATGTTTTCACATAGATTATTTTACGTGTTTATTGACTAAATCAATAGATTATTGATATTATTAATTGGTTATAAATAAGGAGATATCATGGCTGCACCATCGAATAAAAATTCAAAGTCACACAAGCGTAACCGTCGTGGTCATATCGCTCTTAGCGTTCCAAGTCTTGTATTAGATAAAACTACTGGTGAATATTCAGTTGCTCACCGCGTAGATTCAAAAGGTCAATACAAGGGTCGCCAAGTTGTTGACGCAAAGTAATTATTAATTACATAAAAATAACCCCGCCGATTTGGTTGGGTTATTTTTTATGTAATTATGTATCTAAAATTAGATAATCAGGGGACTATTTTCTTTTTTTGAAAAGTTGGGGAAGCAGTGTTATGAGAAATATCATTTGATTCAACAACCCTGATAGTCAGAGGGTTATCAAAATTAGATCCAGTAATAATTAACTCACCCGGAAGGAGGTTTTCGAGGGAAA
>JAISIV010000037.1 GCA_031261865.1 Lactobacillaceae bacterium
ATTACAGGATAAGTTTTTTACGGACTGGAACGCGACCGCCAGGATGGCCGACGATTTAAATTTTGAGGAAAAGTATTTTCCACTCCAAAAAATAGTCTCGGATCATGCGGTCCAAATTGTTTCTTCTGGACCTGATTCACTTGATCCTAAAATTAAACATCTTTATATGAAAATGTTTTCATCTGCGCAAAAAAGCATTTTTATACAGACTCCATATTTTGTCCCAGACATTTCAGTGTTCGAAGTTTTACAAAATGCCATCAATTCAGGAATCGAAGTTAATTTAATGATTCCTAACAAACCTGACCATCCGTTTGTATATCGGGCAACCGAGTATTACGCTAGTCAGCTAGCAGATTTAGGCGCAAATATCTATATCTATAACAATGGTTTTTTGCATGCGAAGACTGTAGTTATCGATGAAGAGACGACTTCAATTGGATCGGCAAACATGGATATTCGATCTTTTTCTTTAAATTTTGAAGCAAATTCAATCATCTACAGTAAGGACCTTACAAAAAACATGCTCGAGCAATTTTCGGTAGATAAAGATATGTCGGTAAATGCTGACAGCCAGTACTTTCAAAGACAGAGTCTTTTCAAAAAATTCTTACAAAAATTTTCACGGCTATTATCCCCACTACTATGATGAAATTCCCAATAACTAGCTATTCAAAAATTGAGACAAATAAGTTTAAGTCAGATTTTTTAATCATCAAATTTTCAACGCCCCTAATATCAAGCAATAATTCTAAGAGAACTCTGTTAGCTAGGATGATTCAAAGTGGAAGCGAAAATTATCAATCGAGACAAGAAATATCTATCGCTTTGGACGAACTTTTTGGTGCACGTCTCGAAGTTTTTTCTACCTCTAGTGGGAATATCAGTTCAATAGAATTCTCGGTTAAATTTCCCAATGCAACAGTCTTGAATGAACAGATTTTAGATAAGGTTTTGTTTTTTTCTTCTGATTTGGTTTTCAATTCCGTTTTCGACTCAAAAGTTTTTGAGGTTGAAAAAAACAATTTGATAGACGAATATCGCCAAATTCTAGACGACAAAAGTAACTTAGCTTTTTTGAATGCTCGTCAACATTTTTTTCTTGATAAACATTACCAACAATTTGATATCGGCGATTTAGAAGAAATTTCTGGGACAACTTTAGAGGATATCGAACAAGAGTACCGCGAATTTTTGGTAAACAATAAAGTGGATATCTCCTATGTCGGAACCGATTCGATTAATCAAAGTTTTTTCAAGAAATTTAATAATAAAATACCCAAGCTAAGTTTTAAACCAGAGTACCAATTTAAAGACTATAACGAGACTGAAATTTATGATGATGTCGATCAAAGCCAGATGGTCCAACTTTATTTATTTGAGAATTTTGTTTATTCCCCGAAGAATTTTTTTGTTGCCAAGGTTTTTAACGAAATATTTGGCGGCAATGCCTCTTCTTTGTTGTTTAGAAACGTCAGAGAAAAACTTCATTTAGCGTACTCGGTTAATTCATGGACGGAAATTCCTTTCGGCATTTTCTATGTTTCAGCTGGTTTTGACAATGGAACTCGTAATGTCTTACTTAGGGAAATTGATGAACAGTTAAAAAATGTTCAAAATCAAGAGATTGATCTAGAGCTATTTATGACCGCGAAAAAGACAATTTTAGATCGAGAAAAAAAGAGGAGTGACAACATTTCGTTTTTAGCTCGTTCGATTATTCAAACCAAATATTCTCAAATTCCGTTTGATCCTTTGGAAGTTAAAAAAATTTTAGACGGAATAGAATTAAAAGATGTCGTATTACTTTCTCGGACCATTAAACTAAAACAACAAAGTATCGTAATTTCAAAGGATGATGATGAAAAAACAACAAATATACGGAGATGAGATTTTTAAATTTGTATTGAAGAATGGTCTCCCAGTTACTTTTGTACAAAAACCTGGTTTCAGTACTTTTCAAATGTCGATTTCTGTTCTTTTCGGCGGAGCAGATGTCACAATCTCAGATAATCATCAGGAAAACATTCCCATTCCTGCAGGTACTGCACATTTTCTAGAACATAAAATGTTTGAAAAAGAGTCAGGCGATTTAATGTTGGAATTCGATAGACTTGGAGCGGACTCGAATGCTTTCACTAATTCTGATATAACGTCTTATTATTTTCATTCTGCAAATAAAGAAAATTTCTCCCAATTAACTGAAACCCTTTTCAACCTTGTTTATAACCCTTATTTTACGGATGAATCAATTCTTAAAGAACGAGAAATTATTGGCCAAGAAATTGATCGAAGTTTGGATGACCCGTACTCTATGCTTTTTCGTGGGGCTTTCCAAAATCTGTATGGGGATTTAGGCTTATCTAGGGAGGTTCTTGGAACCAAAGAAACGATTTCAACGATTACACCGAACTTGTTGTACTTCATACATAAAAAAATTTACACGCCTAAAAATATGACCTTATTTTTTGCCGGAGACTTTAGCCTGGAGGAAGTAGAGTCAACACTAGAAAAATTCAGCCCCACATCAATTCAAGAAAAGAAACAAGTTGCTTTAATTCAAGAAACTGGTCTTCTCTCGACTTATAAAGGCAGTAGTTCGCACGGTAATACTTCCGAAAATATAACATCACTTTTTTTAAGAGTCGATAAAAACAAACTTTCAGTGGAACATAAGGTAGCCACTGAAATTGTTTTAGAAGTATTTTTCGGTGAATCTAGTTCTTGGCAACAAAAGAACTATGAAGCAGGAAGCATAAACGATGACTTCGAATTTGGATTTGAATTAGGGCGTGAGTATGGATATCTCATTTTCATTCAAAGAGCTTCAGTCGATAGTGCCAAATTTGAAAAGATAATCCTAGATAATTTTTCAAACGTTCATTTGGAAGGTTTTGAGGAGGAATTCACACGCGTTAAAAACGCTAAATTGGGGGCGACAATTATGTCATTTGATCAAATTTCGAATATTGCTACACCACCTGAAGAATTTGATTTGAATCTTGACACCTATTCTCTAACTAAAATTTTAGAAACAATGGATATCACTACAGCATTCAAAAAATTTAGGGAAGTGATTTCCGATACCAAAAAAGTAAGATATAGTGTTCTACCTAAAAAATAGATATAATTTTTAGTAATGGTTATCGATTATCAAGGAATTGGTAAACGATTGAGTCAAGCGCGTGAAAGTTTAGGGCTTTCTCTTGACGAAGTCGCAAGCCGAACGAGAATACAAGTTAAATATTTAGAAGCTCTAGAGCAAGGTAATGTCGAAGATTTGCCTGGAAGTTTTTACGTAAAAGCATTCATTAGACAGTATGCAAATACAGTTAAGATTGATCCCAATACAATTTTTGAAAAGTATACATACCCTAATCGACAGGAGTTTGACCAGGTTCAAAATCGGGTACAAACGCTTGATGGCACTAAGGTTGTTGTCGGAAAAGATATGCTCCCACATTCAGGGATGCCAGGAGTAAACAAAAGTTTTTCTGAAAAAATAAGACCGAAGTTGCCAATCATTTTACTTGGAGTATTATCTTTGGTTGCCGCAGTGGTGATTTGGCAAGCCGTCTCCAGCATTAAAACCACTGATAATGTCGAGAGTTCGTCTAATCGGGTCAAAGTTACTTCTACTTCCGTCTCCTCAAAAAAAGAAAGTTCAAGTTCTTCATCAGAAGTTTCAAGCGAGTCATCTTCGTCTTCGCAGGAAAGTTTAAGTTCTTCGTCAGAAGCAACCACACCTTTAACTAAGGGGAACTATGATGGTTCATCCATTACTTATACTTTTGTCGATGCCCAAAGTCATAATTTGACTGTTCAAAGCAGTTCTAACGCATGGACTACCGTGGATTTCGACGGAAACAGAACTTTTGCCGGAATCATCAATTCTGACTCACCTCAAAATATCAATGTTCCAGAAGGTGTTAGAAGCGTCGTCGTTCACAGTGGAAATCCTCAGACCATGTCGATTCAATGGGACAATAACGACGTCAATTTCCGTGATGGTGCTCCTACTATCACTACTGATGTAATTATTAACCGAGGCTAATATGAATTTACCTAATAAACTAACAACTTTTAGAATCATTTTGATTCCTGTTTTTATTTTGAATTTGGAATTTAATTTATTTCCTGGCAGCCTATTTGGCACCAAAATCCAAATGATAATTGCTGCAATTATTTTTGCTGTAGCTTCGTTAACCGATTTTTTGGATGGACAAATCGCTCGCAAATATCAATTGGTTACTAATTTCGGGAAGTTCGCCGACCCATTGGCTGATAAATTATTAGTCATCACTGCTCTAATCTATCTGACTTCTTTTGATATTGTGCCAGCTTGGATGACTGCAGTAATTGTCATCCGAGAACTGGCGATTACTGGATTGAGGACACTAATTGTCGAAAATAACGGCAAGGTCTTAGCAGCCCAAATGCCCGGTAAGATAAAGACTTTTTCCCAGATGTTTGCCATTCTGTTTTTATATGCCAATAATTTCGGAACAGGAATTCCCTTTGGACAGACTCTTTTGTGGATTGCAGTCATCTTCACAATTTATTCAGGGATTGATTATTTTTGGCAAAATCGCGAAGTCTTCAGTGATGGTTTGTAAACACCGAAAGGTGTTTTTTTATTGTCATTTAAACATTCGCTCTAGCAAACATTGTTTTCTAAAATTTCAAATAATTTTTTAGGACGTTTTGTACTTTGAGATTTAAAGCCACACATTTTTCAGTGCATTCATAAAAGAGGTCACAACAAACTTCGTTTAATACATGTGAAAAGTATCCAAATTTTATTATTACCAAAACCTTTGTTGAGCGTTGTAATTTTGGTTTACATCAAGTGTACCTATAAAAGATAGTCTCTAAACTGTTATTTAGTTCCTTGTTTTCCGGATATTCAAAGGTATCCAAAAATTATTGACGTTCAACTGTCGTTGCGTTCCGTAAAACATAGTCGTCGAGCTGTCGTTCGACTCCTTGTTTTACGTATAAAGGAGTATGAATAGTTTTTATATTCAAATAATGGCAAACACAAATTTTATAGTGTTGGTTGGTCAGGTATTAAACGCGACTCAATATCGTTAATAAATATATCTAAGGATTATCGACTGTCCAAAAGTATAATTGTAGTGTTGTCAGATTAGAGGATTGTAACTTGGAAAGAAAACTGTAAAGATTAAGATTCTTTTATATGAGAACAAATGTTCGCTTTTTTATGAGTTTTCGTGCATAATAAATAAGTTAGGAAAAAATAAATGGCAGATGATAGAAAAGCAGCCCTAGAGACTGCACTTAAAAAAATTGAAAAAGATTTCGGTAAAGGTTCAGTAATGCGTCTCGGCGAAAATGCGCATACTCTCGTTGATACAATTCCAACTGGATCACTAAAACTTGATATTGCATTAGGAGTCGGTGGTTATCCAAGAGGACGAATCATCGAAGTTTATGGTCCGGAATCTTCTGGTAAAACCACTGTTGCTCTGCATGCCGTTGCTGAAGTTCAAAAGGCTGGCGGAGTTGCAGCATATATCGATGCGGAAAATGCCTTGGATGCTAAGTACGCCCAAGCTCTTGGTGTCAATGTTGATGAACTATTGTTGTCTCAACCCGACACAGGTGAACAAGGACTAGAAATTGCCGATGAACTAGTGAAGTCTGGAGCTTTGGATATGATTGTTGTCGATTCAGTTGCGGCTCTTGTTCCTAAAGCTGAAATCGAAGGTGAAATGGGTGACACTCACGTCGGTCTCCAAGCACGTTTAATGAGCCAGGCTCTACGTAAATTGGCTGGAACTTTGAATCAAACTGGTACAATCGCCATTTTCATCAATCAAATTCGTGAAAAGATTGGTGTTATGTTTGGAAATCCAGAAACCACACCAGGTGGGCGAGCTCTTAAGTTTTATTCAACTATTAGACTAGAAGTTCGTCGTTCAACGCAAATTAAAGACGGTACTGACGTAATTGGAAACAACACAACCATCAAGGTCGTTAAAAACAAGGTTGCTCCTCCTTTTAGGGTAGCTTCTGTTGATATCATGTACGGAAAGGGTATTTCATCTACAGCCGAAATGATCGATTTAGCTGTCGATAAGGATATTATCGATAAGTCTGGTTCTTGGTATGCCTACAATGGTGAAAAGATCGGCCAGGGTCGTGAAAAAGCCAAAGATTGGTTGGAGGACGAAGCACACACGGCTATTTATGATGAAATTTTCAATAAAGTTCGTAACGCTTATCAAATCGGTGGTGACGGCGTAATTGAAGCGGATGACGCTGTTCCCGTTGATGACACTCCGACTGAAACCAAGGTTGAAGTTGCAGCTGAAAAAGTCGTTGATGACTTGACTGATGATGACATTTTTTAAAAATTATTACTAAACTCGAAACTTCGGTTTTGAGTTTTTTATTAAACAAATACTAGAAAGGTTTCACTTATATATAATTAGTTTATGTACGATTTTTTGTCTGGCACTATTGAGAGTGTCTACCCGGATGGGATTGCCTTAAATGTTCAAGGAGTAGGTTTTAGATTATATAATCCGACACCATATGCTTGGGCTGACGAAACCACGGTTACCAAGTTTTTTGTCCATCAAGTGGTTCGTGAAAATGAAATTTCATTGTACGGTTTTAAGAATCAAAAAAATCGCGACCTCTTTGTAAAGTTGCTCACGGTTAACGGAATCGGCCCAAAATCGGCTATGGCCATTATTGCCTACGGTGATATGGAAGGTTTAGTTTCAGCGATTGAAAATGAAGATTTCCAGTATTTAACTAGATACCCAGGAATCGGACCTAAGTCTGCAAAAATGATTAGTTTGAGCTTAAAAGGCAAGATGGATGATTTCCTTGGTACTGGAACAACAACAACTTCCCAAGAGTTCTCTGAATTATCAGATGCACTTGAAGCCATGGTTGCTCTAGGTTTCGCTCGAAAAGATGTTGAAGCGACTAAGAAATATCTTGAAGAATTTAAGGGACTTACTGCCGACGAGTACATTAAGAAAGGATTGAAACTTTTAGTTAAGAATGGATGATGAACAAAATCTTTTAAGTCCTGAAAATACTGATGACAATGAACTCACGTTACGTCCACAGAAGTTAAATGAGTATATTGGCCAGCAAGAAATAAAAGACAAACTCAATATCTATATCCAAGCAGCAAAAGAACGTGACGAGCCTCTCGATCACGTTCTTTTGTATGGACCACCTGGATTAGGTAAAACCACGTTATCTTTTGTAATTGCAAATGAAATGGGCACCCACATAAAAATGAGTTCTGGTCCGGCAATTGAAAAGTCTGGTGACCTGGTAGCGATTTTGAATGATTTAGAGCCAGGCGATATTCTTTTTATCGATGAAATTCATCGCATTCCAAAACAAATTGAAGAAGTTTTGTATTCAGCGATGGAAGATTTTTATATTGATATCGTTGTCGGACAAGGTCCAGGAGCGCACGCGATCCACTTTGATTTGCCACCTTTCACTTTGATTGGCGCAACTACTAGAGCTGGAATGTTAAGTGCACCATTAAGAGATCGCTTTGGGATTACAGAACATATGGAGTATTACACCGTTGATGAATTGACGTTAATTGCAAAAAGAACGGCTGATATTTTCGAATCCACCATTGATGAACAAGGCGCACATCAATTAGCTTTGCGTTCCCGTGGAACGCCGAGAATTGTTAATCGCCTATTAAAGCGTGTCCGAGATTTTGCTCAAGTGAACAATGATAATGTTATCGACTCACAAATTGTCAACACAGCTTTAAACGCACTCCACGTTGATGCAGTCGGACTAGACGATAATGATGTCAAGTATTTGGAAACCTTGATTCACAGATTTAAGGGCGGACCGGCCGGGTTAAATGCAATTGCTTCTAACATGGGAGATGAAACAGATACACTCGAGGAATTGATTGAACCGTATTTAATTCAGATAGGATTTGTCCAACGCACAACTAGGGGACGCGTAGCAACTAGTAAGGCATATGAGCACTTACAAATTCAGCACAATTTAGACTTATTTGAGGGAGAATAAATGGCACTAAGTACAAACGATTTTGATTTTGATTTACCTGAAGAATTAATAGCGCAAACACCCCTAGCTGATCGCTCTTCTTCAAGACTTTTGGTTTTGGATGCTGAGACTGGCCAAACGCAAGATAAACATTTTACGGATATTTTGGATTATTTAAACCCAGGAGATGCACTAGTCGTAAATAATTCACGTGTTCTGCCGGCTAGATTACATGGACACCGTCCAGAAACCATGGGGCATGCCGAAGTACTTTTGCTCCAGCAAAAAGAAGATGATAAATGGGAAGTTTTAATTAAGCCAGCAAGAAAGTATCCCGTTGGAGCTAAGGTTTTTTTTGGTGACGATCCTAACAACCCTCTATTAGTCGCAACTGTTGTTGAAGAACTAGAACACGGGGGAAGAATTGTACAGTTTGAATACGATGGAATTTTTCTGGAAATTCTTAATCAACTAGGCGAAATGCCTCTACCACCTTATATCAAAGAGCGCTTGGAAGACCAAGAAAGGTATCAAACGGTTTATTCCAAAGTTAATGGATCTGCTGCAGCTCCGACTGCTGGGTTACATTGGACCCCAGAATTATTACAAGAAGTGCAGGACAAAGGTGTTTTTTTGGTTGAGTTAACTCTGCATGTTGGTCTAGGTACTTTTAGGCCGGTAGAGGTTGAAGATGTTAATGAACACGTGATGCACTCTGAATTCTATCAACTAAGTAAAGATGCAGCTGATACTTTGAATAAAGTCAAAAAAAATGGTGGGAAGATTGTCGCCACCGGAACCACTTCGATTAGAACCCTAGAGACTATTGGTTCGAAATTCAATGGGGAACTAAAAGAGGATTCTGGATGGACTGAAATATTTATTTTCCCAGGTTACCAGTGGAAAGTCGTTGATGCTTTCATTACCAACTTCCACTTACCAAAATCAACTTTGGTGATGTTAGTAGCGGCGTTTACTGGACGTGACAATATTCTCAATGCGTATCAACATGCTATTGAAGAAAAATATCGTTTCTTCTCGTTTGGGGATGCGATGTATGTCCATCATCATGATCACTAATTCTTAACTTTTCTATGTCAATAGTTTTTGGTATACTAATTGACATACTTATTGGCGTGTAGTTCAGCGGTAGAACGCTTGACTGTTAATCAAGATGTCGCTGGTTCGATCCCAGCCATGCCAGTCTAATGGAGCCCACGAGGCTCTTTTTATTTATTAGAATAATTGTTATGTACGACACCTATTTGGAATCAATTCAAAAAGCTATTTTAATCTTTCCGTTCATTTGGATTTTGTTGACAGTACCAATTTTTGCCTTCCAATATCATCGACTAGGGGCACTTTCAGTTTGGCGAATTATTATCATTTCTAGTTTTACCTTATATTTGTTGACACTATTATTTTTAATTGTCTTTCCTTTACCGACTGCACAAAAAATTCAACAATTAATCACTACTCATGCCAGACGGGTAAATTTGAATCCTTTAGAGTTAGCCCATAATTTAAAACTGGTATATCAGAACTATGAAATTTATGGCTGGAGAAGTGTTATAACTGACTCTCGTTTTTTTGAACCAGTTTTCAACGTGATTATGATGATTCCTTTCGGCGTTTATCTGCGCTATTATTTCAAAAAAAGTTTTTCAAGTATTGTTGTTCTCGCTTTTATGCTTTCGATGTTTTTTGAAGTCACACAGTTAACTGGAAATTTCGGAATGTTTGCCCGCTCTTATAGGCTTTTTGATGTCGATGATATTTTGACCAACACCTTTGGGGCAATTATCGGATTTATTTTAACCCCGATTTTTAGACTCGTTTTGCCTAATTTGGATCAAATCGATGATAAAACCAAGGTCAAAAGTAATGAGATTTCTTTTCTTAGAAGAACAACTGCTTTTATCATCGATTTTGTGATATTCACCTTGATTGCGCTTATGCTACCGTTTGATCATGCGATTTTAAAAGTAATTACTTCAATTATTATTACTTGGACAATCCCAACTTTTATTGCATCAAAATACGTTAAAAAAACAATTGGAATGAGAATTGTGTCTTTTGGTTTTGTCAACCAGAACGAAGGACAAAAACTGACTATTTCACAAATTTTAGTCAGACAGTTACTAGGAGTCGGTGGAAACATATTTATTATTAGTTCACTTCTGGTGAGCCTATTACCGAATACAAATGGAGCACTAGTGGGTTGGTTTCAGATTGGGTTAAATCTAATTTTATTTGGGTTGCCAACTTTATACGTTGTAGTCGACATATCAGCCCTTATTTTTAAAAAGGATCACCAACTCTGGTTTGAGAAGTTAAGTAAAACTATATTAGTTGCGGATGCTAAAATTTCGCAAAGTTCAAATCCTAAACCGCCACAAGAATTTAAAATGTAATCTATGAGCAGTTACGACAAAATTCAATATGCAATGTGGCTATTGCCGGTTGCTTTTGTTGTTCTTACATTTTTGATAAATCGTTTTGAATATCGAAAAAATAAAAATTTAAAATGGGGAAGAGCAGTTGTTCTTTCCGGCTTCATTTTTTATTTAGTTGTTTTGTATTTTTTGGTTATCTTTCCACTGTCATCTCAGGATCAACTTCAACAAATTTATTATGCTAATTCGCCCAAAGCTAATTTGGATTTTTTCAGGATGTTCGAAGCTTTTTATTTTGGTAATCCAATTTTTCACGGCGGTAACGTGTTGCAAATGGTTTTCCACGTCACATTTTATGAGCCACTTTTTAATATTGTGATGACGATTCCATTTGGAGTTTTTCTTCGGGGCTACTTTAAATTTTCGGTTCTTAAAACTATTTTTTTCGGACTGCTGTTATCTTTATTTTTTGAAACCTCCCAGTTAACTGGTTTATGGGGAATTTTCGATCACTCATATCGTTTATTTGATGTTGATGATATTTTCAATAATGTTCTCGGCGTGACAATCGGAGCTCTAATTTTTCCTTTAGTCGACAAAATTTTATCGAAACGAGTTTAATTTATACTATTCATATGTCAGATTTCCCAGTTACGTATGAATTACTTCACGTTGAAAAAGATACCGGTGCTCGTCTAGGATTAATTCACACTCCGCACGGTACTTTTGAAACTCCAATGTTTATGCCTGTCGGCACTCAAGCAACGGTTAAGGCGGTCAATACTAGAACTCTTAAAGAAATAGGTTCTCAATTCATTTTGTCCAATACCTACCATTTATGGGTAAGACCAGGCGATGAACTAATTGCTGAAGCTGGTGGCTTGCATAAATATATGAATTGGGACCAACCAATCCTCACCGATTCAGGTGGTTTCCAAGTCTTTTCGTTAGCTAAAAACCGTGCCATTACTGAAGAAGGTGTCCATTTTAAAAACCACGTGAACGGGGATGAGATGTTTTTATCTCCAGAGGTTGCAATGCGTATTCAGAATAATTTGGGTTCAGATGTGATGATGCAGCTTGACGAAGCGATCCCGTATTTTGAATCGTATGAGTACATTAGAGATTCAATGCAACGTTCGTTACGTTGGGCCCAGCGGGCTGCTGTGGCTCACAAAAAAGAAGAAACGCAGGCTTTATTTGGAATTGTTCAAGGGGCCGGTTTTTATGAACTTCGAAAGGAATCCGCCCTTGGCCTAGCTGGTTTAGATTTGCCTGGGTATGCAATCGGTGGTCTTTCAGTTGGGGAATCAAAAAAAGAAATGAATCGTGTTCTTGATTTTACAACACAGTGGTTACCAGAAAATAAGCCACGTTATTTGATGGGAGTAGCGGCACCTGATTCCTTAATCGATGGAGCGATTCGGGGAATCGATATGTTTGATTCCGTTCTACCGACTCGCATCGCTCGTAAAGGAGCTTTAATGACTAAATACGGCCGGATTGTCATTCGTAATTCTCAATATAAAGACGATTTTTCGCCAATCGATCCATATCTTAGTTATTATTCAGACAATCCATATCGCAAGGTTACTGAATCTGATTTTGAGCACGACAACTACAATCCCTTCCAAAATCTGACAAAATCGTACTTACATCATTTATTTAATGCCAATGAAATGCTTGGGGCTCAAATCGCTTCGGAACATAATTTGAGATTCTTATTGCAATTTATGGAAGAATTACGAGATGCAATACGAAATGATAAACTTCTAGATTTTCGTGCACAAGTTATGGAAGATTATGGTTACAACAAACCGAACGCTCGTCTTTTTTAATTGGATAAAATAAGTTTGATAAACTATCAATAGATATTAAGGAGAAAATTTAATGATTCCATTACTTAGTGTTATTTATGTTGTTATTTTTGGTGGAATGTTCTGGTTTATGAGCCAAAACGCAAAAAAGCGCCGCGCGGCCGCTGAAGAAATGCGCAATTCACTAGAGGTTGGAGTAGAAGTTGTTACTATTGGTGGCTTGCATGGAATTATTGATTCAATTGACACTGAATCGCACACTATTACTATTGATGCTGAAGGCATCAAACTAGTTTTTGACGAAAGAGCTATTGCCCGCGTTGCTGAGAACAAGGCTTTATCTGTAGCTGCATTAGCACCTGCTAAAGAAGAAGTTACTAAAGATACTGAATCAGTTACCGAAGTCGCTAAGGCAAGTACTAAAATTACTGCTGCAAAGAAACCAACCGCAAAAAAACCAGCAACAAAAAAGATGGCTACTTCAAAAGCTAAGAAAGATTAATCGCTTATTAAACCCAATTCTTTTGGGTTTTTTTATTTGGAATCAATTTATGAAAAGTAAAAAAAAATTATCAATCATGATTATTTTTGTTGGAATTGTTGCTCTTGTGATTTTTGGAATCTTCAATTTCGTTAAACCAACACCGAAAATTTCCGGCAAAAATGTAAAAGCACAAAACAGTAGTCGAAAAAATGTAATTTCACTTCCAGAAAAATCTGATTCAGAAGAGTGGAATTTGATTTTAGTTAATGCTAAAAATGTCTTATCAAAAGACCCTGATTTTCAAAAAGTTGCAGTTGACCAACCCTATGGTGACTCTGGAAATATCTATGTAGATCAAAGAATACAAAAAGCATTAAGAAAATTTAGAACCGCCGCTGAAAATGCGGGGTATCCAACGATATTTATTAGTGGTTATCGCTCTTATGATACTCAAAAAAGTTTATATGAAGCGGCAGGAGGCTCTAGTCAAAACCCAGTGCTTACCCAAAGACCTGGCGCTTCTGAACATGAAACTGGATTAGCTTTTGATTTAGTTGGCCAACAAATTTGGAATCAAGTCGGCGCACTCCAACCAACTCAATTAGAAGCTGGAAAGGATCAACAATGGCTAATTATCAATGCGCCAAAATTTGGATTTATTTTACGATATCCAAAAGGAAAGGAAGCTATTAAACAGACTGGGATTGATTACGAAAGTTGGCACTTTAGGTATGTCGGTGTTAAGAACGCTGAATATATCATGAACAACAATCTAACTTTAGAAGAATATATTTCTCTTCTCAAAAAAGCTGGCCGTTAATTTGATATTCTATTTTCATTGAGGAAAAATATGACTACTAGAAATGTGTATTTAGCTGGGCCGTTCTTCTCGCCTGAACAAATTGATCGCCTGAAAATTGTCAAAGATTTGATTACCCAAAATCCAACTATTGGAGAAATTTTCGAGCCGATGGAAAATCAACAACAGGATATAGTTGATAAATATGGAGACGGTAATTTAAACCAAGCCATGAGAAGCGTTCAATGGCAAGATGCTACTTTTAATTCTGATGTCCACCAAATAGACATGGCAGATATCGTGATTGCCGTTCGCGATTTCGACGTTGAACATGGAAACAGACGCCCTGATGAAGGTACTATGTGGGAATTAGGCTATGCTTACGCTAAAGGAAAACCTTTTTTTATTGTTGAATTCGCACAAGACGATGAGCCAATGAATTTGATGTTGACCAAGTACACTGGTTATTTCTGGGGAGAAGAAGATATTCAAAAATTGGCGACCTATAATTTTATTTCACAACCTAAATTCGAAACAAACAAAGAAGTTTTCTAAAAAACAAAGCGCTTGTCGAAAGCGTTTTTTTATTATTATTTTTTAAAAAATACCAACGTGTTAAAATTTGTATGCGCTTACTTTAAGTAAGTAATTTTAAATGTTAGAGATCAAAAATTTAACAATTGGATACGATTCAAATATTGTCTTGAGTGATTTTTCGGTCTCTTTTTCTTCTGGTCAATTAATCGGTGTTATCGGTCCTAACGGAGCGGGTAAGTCGACTATGATTAAAGCGATTTTAGGAATTAACAAACCAAGGTCGGGCCAAATTTTAATCGACGGTTCTAAAGTAACTCCAAAGATTTTAAATACAAATTTTTCGTATGTCCCACAAAAAATCGAAATCGATTTTGATTTCCCAATAAATGTCTTTGATACGGTAATGTTGGGGCAGCTGACTAGAGTTTCAAGATGGCACAGTATTGATAAAACTGATAAGAAAAAAGTGACTGATGCGTTAGCAAAGCTTGATTTAAACGATATTTCTGAAAAACAGATTTCAGATTTATCCGGCGGTCAAAGGCAAAGAGTACTGGTTGCAAGATCACTTGTTCAACAATCCGAGGTTTATTTACTAGATGAACCGTTTGTAGGTATTGATGCGACATCAGAAAATACCATTATGAACGTTTTAAGAGAGCTAAGAAATCAAGGTAAAACAGTAATTATCGTGCATCATGATTTAGACAAATTGGTCGAATATTTTGATGAGGTAGTTCTTTTGAATCACGAAGTTTTAGTACAAGGTACTCCAAGTCAAGTTTTAGCTGACTCGTCTCTAATGAGAGCATACGGTGATTCACTTTCGGTGTTTAATCGGAGGCCGGAATTATGATTACGTCACTCATTAATTTCATTAATGGTATCGGACAATACGATTTTTTACAAAACGCATTGATTTCCGGTTTAATCATCGGGATCGTGGCCGGTGTGGTCGGAAGTTTCAGTATTCTTCAAGGAACCTCTTTAATCGGGGATGCCATGTCTCATGCCGTGTTACCTGGAATTGCTATTGCTTCGATCCTAGGGATTCCGTTTTATATTGGTGCTGGTTTTTTTGGTCTACTTGCGGCTGCAATTATATATTTGATTTCAGAAAACCTGCCGCTGAAATCTGATACGGCAATCGGTATTACGTTCAGTTCTTTTTTTGCTGTTGGGACAATCATCATGACTCTCGACCATTCAACCACACGATTAACCGACATTCTTTTTGGGAATATCTTAGTGGTTACCAGAACTGACATGATTAGTACTTTGATAATAAGTACTTTGGTATTGGCTTTCATCTTTATTTTTTATCGAGAATTGTACGTGGTTACGTTTGATAAAACCTATGCAAAATCTCAAGGTATAAATTCCAATTTATTTCGGCAATTACTGATTTTAATGTTGTCATTAGTTATTATCGTGGCACTTCAGGCTGTAGGAGTAATTTTAGTTACAGCTTTATTAATCACTCCGGCGGCTGCCGCAAGGATGTTTTCTAAACGATTAAGCACCATGATTTTTCTTTCGGCCATCATCGGAGTGATTAGTGCCGTTTTTGGATTATATTTTTCGTATACTTTCGGGATTCCATCCGGTCCTTCGATTGTCGTAGTGAGTGCTTTAATATTTGTTGTTTCTACAATTTTTTATCAAATTAAGAGGGTTATTTCAAAATGAAAAAAGTAATAAGTTTAGTTTTAGTTATTTTAGTAGCAGTTGGCGCCGGGTTGGGTATTTATTTTTCCAACTCCAATCATTCAAATAACGGTCGTGACGATAAGAACCGTTTAAATGTTGTTTCATCTTTTTCAATTATTAATTCAATCGTTCAAGAAGTTGGTGGTAAATACGTCAACGCTCATTCAATAACTGCCATTGGAGCCGACCAACACGACTACGAACCAACTCCGACTGATGTTTCTCGCACACAAAATGCGGCCATTGTTTTTTCCAATGGCTTGAATTTGGAAAAAGGTGGATCTGGTTGGTTTGATAAATTAATGAAGTCGACTAACCAAAAAAGTGTCGATGTAACTTCGGAAATTAAAACCATCAAGTTGACCACTAAAGGTGTTGCCGGCCTTGATAATCCTCATGCTTGGAACGGGATACTAGAAGGTATTCAATATACAAAAAACATCGAAAAAGTTTTATCAAAAAAAGATCCTAAGCACGAGGCTTATTATCGAAACAGGGCAAAAGCTTTTGAAAACAAGTTACAAGCGCTCTTCGAAAAGTGGAATGAGAAATTTTCTAGTCTTCCAGCAGATAAAAAAATACTTGTCACTCAAGAAGCAGCAATGACTTATTTTGCTAGAGACTTTAATTTACAAACCTACTTTATTTGGGAGATCGATACTGAATCAAATGGAACCCCAGCTCAAATAAAAACCCTCGTAGATAATCTCAAGGGTAAAAATATTACTTCCGTTTTCACTGAACAAGGTGAAAGCACTAAGCCTATGCAGTCTGTTATTAAACAAATTGGTGCCAAAATTAGTGGTGAACTATGGACTGACTCCGTGTCTAAAAAGGACGGAGTAGTACCAACTTATTACGATTTGCTGAACTACAATGCTAAAACAATTTATGAAGGACTAAGCAAATAAATTAGTCAAACCAACTAGGGACATCACCTTTAACCAGGTGTTCTAGAATTCTTTGATGTTGTTGGTTATACATTTTCAAATCAGTTGTTGGTTCCACAAATTCAACTACGGAACTTTCTTCATCAGGTTTTAGTTGTCCACTAACCTTACTTACCTCGAATACGATGCCTGGAATTTGGGCTTTATCGCCATTTGGAAAGGTGTGATGGAATTTTGTATCAATTCCTAAAAGTTTGTTTACCTTTACAATAAGGCCAGTTTCTTCTTGGAATTCTCGGATAATTGTTTGGGAAGCACTTTCACCTAGATTCATCATTCCACCGACAAAGCTCCAGCCGCTACTTCCATCGTTTCTTTGTTCCATCAAAATTTTGGTCCGGCTTTCATCGAATAAAATACCTACAACCCCAGGCATTATGATTTCTTCGTGACCAATTTTTGATCGAAGATTTGTGAAGTATTGTTCCATCGTCATTCCTTAATTATAAATTTGAATAAAGTCAATTAGCCAAGTAAACTAGAAGTTATGAGTAATTCACAGGTGGTCCAAATTCAAGGGACTGTGAAAACTGAATCTAAATTTCCCAACCCTCGCAAGGTTTGGTTTATTTTGAATAACGAAACAAAAAATCTTGATACCCCAAATTCTTTTTATAAAGTAGAAGGACCAATACAACTTGACTTCGCGGTGTTGCAAGGACGTTCTTATATTGTCGATGGCTATATCGATTCTGATAATAATGGTGATGAGTATATAGTGCCGGTTGCAATCAGTGAAAAACAAGTTGAAGAAACCGAAATTTATATGCGTTTGCTAATTTCGGATATATTTGACGGTATCACAAGGGCGCGTGCAAAAAAGGCAATTGATGACTTTGGGACAAATGTGTTCACTGTCTTGCGCAATCAAAAGTTTGAAGACACTGATACGACGTTAACGAAAAATGAATTCACGATTTTAAAAGATCAGATTCTAGAACATTATGAAGAAGTTTCTGTCCGTTTGTTTTTAATGAAGGTTGGTATCAATGCTTGGTCGATTAATGATATTGTCGAACAAAATATCAGCCTTCAATATATTCAAAAAAATCCATATCTATTGGAAACCAGTGTCGACCGTTTTACATTTGAGGATGGTCAAAAGATAGCCATTTACATTGATAAAAATGATGATAGTGAAAGGTATCAGGCAGCCATTTATTATTCAATCGTAGATAGTGGTGGAACTTTTCAAACCAGGGATGAGCTCACTCAATTAGTTAAAAAAAGAATTCGAGAATTTAAGCAGTCTGCCCTTGATGAGGCAATTGAATATGGATTGACGAATCGTTTTTTTGTGGAATTTGAAGATCGGATTTACGTCAAATCACTGTTCGATGCAGAGAGAAATATTTTTGAACGTTTAACCAAACTTAATCAAAAATCTGAAATTAGTTATACAGCTCCTGAAAAAACAATTCTCGATGCTGACCAGTCAAAAGCGTTGACTTCTGTTCTAGAAAATAACATTACTATTTTGACCGGACCCCCTGGATCTGGTAAGACCACAGTTTTAAAGGAATTACTCAATTTCTGGCAAAAGAATAATGATGAGAAATCTCGTTTTGTCTATTTAGCCGCTCCTACAGGGCGAGCTGCTTCAAGAATGCAGGAAGTAACTGAATATAAAGCAACTACGATTCACAAATTAATTGGTTACCAAAGCCGATCTTCAGCTACTTATAACGACAAGAATCAAATCGAGGCTGGATTAATAGTTATCGATGAGATGTCAATGATCGATACTGAAATTTTTAGTTCTTTCTTATCGGCCATTAAAGAAGATACTCATTTATTATTTATTGGTGATCCACAACAACTCCCATCTATTTCCTCAGGAAATGTTTTTGATGAAATGATTAATTCAAATCTCTTTGAAACAATCCATCTGACAACCAATCATCGTCAGAATGATGGATCCAAAATCGTTGATTTGTCACAAGAAATCGCTAACGGTAATTTCTCAAGTTTTAATAATAAAGACGTGACAGCTTATAATGCGGACAAAAGTTCATATTTAAGGATCACTGAAGGTGTCATTCTTGACTTGCTGCAAAAGGGCATTAATCCAAGCTCGATTCAAGTAATTACCGACAAGAACGATTATGTAAGAGATTTAAATAAACAATTACATTCGATTTTCAACGAAAAAATTCTCCCTGATGAAACTACTATTTTTCCGGGCGATCGAGTGATTGTCAATAAAAATATTGATGAGTTGGGTGTTTCCAACGGAGATATCGGTTACGTCCAAGATGTTGGAAATGTGACCATTGTTAAAATTAATGACCAAACAGTTTTCTTTGATCGAGAACAAAAAAGAAGTTTGTCGTTGGCCTATGCGTTAACCACTCATAAAGCCCAAGGTGGAGAATTCGATAATTTAATCTTTGTCTTGCCTGATGACCACCAACTTTTAAACACCAGAAAGCTCTTGTACACTGGCGTGAGCCGCGCAAAAAAGCAGTTAATTTTGTTGGGAAATTTGCCTGCTTTTGCCAATGGTGCCAAGAGATTAGAACCTAACAGAAATACGAGTATATTTGATGAACGACTTTCCACTTACAATTGAATCTAATGCTTTTTACGGTGATTGGGCCCAAAACGAACGGGGAATCTTTGCAACCAATCTAGGTGCCCAGATTTTTTTTGAGACAAATAACACGATCACAATTACTTTCGCATGGCATAATAATGTTTTTGATGAAGGGCAAGGACCATCTGCTGTTACTTATAAAATTGATGAAGGTGATTGGAACACAATCGAATTGGGTAACCACGATTTTTCAATTGCCTTGCCAGATAAAGGTCACCACAACGTTCGTGTGATGACTAAAGGATTGACAACCATTAGAGGAGATTACTGGACCGGCAGCCAACGTTTTCAAATTGAAAAAATTTCATATGACGGAGAAATATCCGGTGTCGCTCCCCAAAGGGACATGATTTATTTTATTGGAGATTCGATTACCAACGGTCAAAAAATGAAACAACCTTCAACTACACCAGCATCTCATTACCCAGAACTTAGTTATGGCACAGTCATTGCTGACAACCTTGATTTAAACGGTTTATTGATCGCTTATGGTGGTGTTGGAATTACCGCCAAAGCCAATTTTGCAACTCCTTCTGGAGATGATTTTGTTTGGTATATGAATAGCGATACTAAAAGACCATTACATAATCATTTGAAAACTCGTTTAGTCGTCGTCAATATCGGGACAAACGATTCGAGAGCAACTGATAAAGAATTCGCTTTTTCTCTTAAATCCTTTAATCGAGAACTTCATAAGCGTTTTCATGGAATTAAGTTTCTCTATCTAGTTCCATTCAATCAAAACTTCGTCGAGGTTTTTAGAAAATTAGTTCCAACATTTGAAAATTCATTACTAGTTGAAACTGAAAACTGGGGGATTGAAATTGGTGATCAAGTTCATCCCAACTTCAATGGTGAGAAGACGATTATTGAAAAATTACAACCAATTATTGAGAAAAATATTTAATGCAAGATTTATTACCTGAACAATTTAAAGAAAAGTACAGAAGTCTTTTAGGTGATGAGGCTGAAGCTTTTTTAGCTTCCTTTGATAAACCTCATACGGCTGGATTCGATATCAATGAAGAAAAAATTGATCCAAATTTTGATCAACCGGAGGTCGTTTGGAATGAGGAAGTAGGGCGCCGTGGACAAGTATCGGGCCATTCAGTAGAGCACGTGACAGGCGTTGTTTATTCTCAAGAACCTTCGGCTCAATTCGTTGGTAAAGTTGTTGACGCAAAGCCTGGTGAGGTAATTTTAGACGCCGCAGCTGCGCCCGGTGGTAAATCTTTTGAGATTGCAAATCAAATGCACAATCATGGATTGTTGATTACCAATGAATTTGTTTATAAAAGGTCCAAAGTCTTGAGTGAAAACATGGAACGTATGGGAGTTAAAAATTCTGTTGTCACTTCCCATGATCTTTCAGTGTTTGCTCAAAATACTCCTAATTTTTTCGATAAAGTTTTGTTGGACGCACCATGTTCTGGTGAAGGGATGTTCCGTAAAGATCCAAAAGGAATTGAATACTGGACGCCAACTTACAGTAATGAACTAGCTGAATTACAAAAATCGATTTTGGAAAATGTTGTCCAAACCGTAAAACCAGGTGGTGAATTAATTTATTCAACTTGTACTTTTGCACCGGAAGAAAACGAACAAGTTATTTCTTGGCTATTAGAAAACTATCCAGAATTTACATTAGAACCAATCGAGAAATATGATGGTTTTGAAGATGGTCGACCTGAATGGGGTAATGGAGATAGTGAACTTTCGAAAACCGCCAGATTGTGGCCACATAAAATCGATGGTGAAGGCCACTTCGTCGCTAAATTAAAAAAAGCAGAAATTGGAGACCCGTCTCAAATTAAAGAATTACAACCAAATATTTCTAAGAACCAAACGGCGATTTATCGAACATGGGAAAAAGAAAATCTGAACACCACTTTTGATAATTTGTATGCTTTTGGTGATTTTATTTATGCCTATCCTACGGGCGTTCCTGAAGCAGTTTCTAAAATGAAAGTATTACGTTTGGGAATTCAATTAGGCGAAGTAAAAAAGGATCGGTTTGTTCCTAGCCATTCTCTAGCGATTACTTTAAAAACTGATGACGTTAAAAATCATTATGAATTGACTGATGAACAATGGAAACTATATGTGCATGGAGATGTAGTAAAAACCGAAATTCCAGATGGTTGGGTACTTGTAACTAAAGGTCAAAATCCAGTTGGCTGGGGAAAAGCCGTCCAAAATACTATTAAAAACTTCTATCCAAAAAGTTTTAGATTTGAAGTTAAAGGATAAAAATAATGCGAACGAATCTTGTTGATATCAGTTTTCAATCAGGTATCTCAAAACAAAATAATTCGTTCGGTATGCGGGAAATTCAAGCGCGAGTTTTTGAACAAAGAAACTCTAAGCGATTAATCATCAAAGCTCCACCAGCGTCCGGAAAGTCTAGAGCGTTAATGTATGTTGCTTTAGATAAGATGCAAAATCAAGGAGTCAAAAAGACGATTGTCGCTGTACCTGAAAGAACGATAGGAAAATCATTTCAACCGACGAATTTAACTTCTGCCGGTTTTTTTGCGGACTGGCAAATCTTGCCGGAAAATAATTTAGTTTTATCCGGAAGTAGCGATTCCAAAGTTGAGAGAACAATTGATTTTATTAAAAGTGACGATAATCAAAATCAAGTCCTTTTGATTACTCATGCAACATTACGGTTTGCCTATGCCAAATTAACACCAGAAGATTTCGATAACACTTTAGTTGCAATCGATGAATTCCACCATGTGAGTTCCGATGGTAAGTCGGTGATTGGTCAAGTTTTAAACGGACTCTTAACTAATCAAACGACCCACATTTTGGCGATGACTGGTTCTTATTTTAGAGGGGATACTCAAATGATTATCGACGAACTAGATGAAACTCAGTTCGATAAAGTTGATTATTCCTACAAAGAACAATTTGAAGGTTATACCTATTTAAAACGTTTTAAGATGAGTTATCAGTTTTATCGTGGGAATTATTTATCAAGCCTTTTTGATCTTATCGACATTAACGATAAAAGCATTATTTATATTCCTCGCGTCAACTCTAATGAATCAACTAAAAGTAAATATCAAGAAGTTGATGCCATTATTGATTTCATTAGTGGTGGCGGACAAATCACCAAACTAAAATCTGGCCTCTTTGAAGTCCAAAGACCTGATGGAAAAATTCTGCATGTGGCAGATTTAGTTTCTGAAGACGGTAGGGATAAAGTTCTTAAAAGTCTAGATAATATTCAAGCCCAAGATTTGGATTTCATTGTCGCCTTAGGTATGGCTAAAGAAGGTTTTGACTGGCCATTTGCTCAAAGAAGTATTGCCGTTGGATATCGAAATTCGATGACTGAAGTAGTACAAATGATTGGCCGGATCACTAGGGATGCAAAGAACAAAACTGAAGCTGAATTTATCAATTTAGTTGTTGAACCAGATGTCAGTGATAAGTCGATTGTTAATTTAGATAATTTAATGAATTTAATTGCCACCGCATTGCTGGTGAAATATTTATTTGGTGCTGATATTGTCAACCGAGACGACGGTATTGATATTAACGATCTAGTAGTTGCACTTTTGCAAAGTAAACCAATTCAAATGGCAATCGTTTCGGGAACAACTTCAGCGATTATCAATAAAGAATTAATCCCCAGATTCTTGATCAGAAAGTATCCATATTTTGATCTAGGAGAAATTGAATCAATCAGATTAGATTTAGTAAAACAACTAGGGATAGGAGACAATCCTGAAGAAAATTCAGTTTTAACTTCAATGTATAGAGTGATTGCCGACAATTTCAGCAACACCACTATTGAAGGTATTAAAGAATTGATTCAGCCCGATATTGCTGACAATCCAGAAGTAAAAAAGTTTTACGAGATTATGGATTTTGTAACGACACATGGAAGAGTGCCACAAAAGAGTTCTGATGATACGACTGAATTATTAATGTGGGCTCGATTGAATTCTTTGAGAATGAATCCCAAGCGGGCTGTTCCGTTACGGAAATATGATCAGATGCACTTGCTCGATACTTAAGAAAAAAATAACCCAACCAAATCGGCTGGGTTATTTTTATGTAATTAATAATTACTTTGCGTCAACAACTTGGCGACCCTTGTATTGA
>JAISIV010000111.1 GCA_031261865.1 Lactobacillaceae bacterium
AATTTTTCTGGCGTGTTCTGAACTAAATAGTCAAAAAACTCCTTTGAAAATTTATTCGGGATAGGATCCGTGTTTTGATTTTCAAAATCATTGAAAATACTTTTAGGAATCGAGAGCAAGTTCTGGTTATCGATAATTTCGATTCCATTTTTCTCAAAAGTATTTAATATTTCTTCTAAATGGCTGAACCCATCCGACGAAAACTTAATTACCTCGCCGTTGGTTTTAGAAACCAAGACATAAATCCTAAAGTAGTGGACATCTTTACCCCAAGGTCCATTAGCGTCGTTCACGCCAACGTAAGGATTCACCGATAAAATTTCATCAAAATTCAATTCGATTGAATCTTTTTTATCAGAAAATTTCATAATGCCGGTATCTCCAAAATTTAAGATGATTGACGATTGACTGTTTGTAAAACCCGCCGTTATTGAATCTAAAATAGAAGCCCCATCATTTTCACTGGTAATTCTTCGAACTGAAAGAACCGAATCTTGATCATCTAAAAACTCGGCAATGGTTCCTTTCCTATTTTTAATTAAGTCTTCAATTTTGATATCCATGATTTGCCTCAACCCCATTATAGTTCTTATAAATTTAAATGATCAAAAACCTATCAAAAAAACCTGAAAGTTCTCATTACTTTCAGGTTCAAGAATTATTTATGATTTACAACTTTAATATTATTTGGTTCGGATAAAGTGATTGGCGAATTAGCAACTAAATAGTCTTCTAATAATTCAGCAATATCTTTAGGGTTTTCTTCAACGGCTTTATCCATATCAAAAACATCATAACCACCAGTTCCATTGGCACGGTAATTAGAAATGGCCACTTTATATTCTTTATTTAAATCGATTGGTTCACCATTAACCGTCACGTCACTAACGCGGTGTTCATGCGGTTGCGACACATCAATCGTGTAATTAACACCCGAGAATAAGTCGTAGTTATAGTGTTGAACTTTAGGCTTAATAAAATGTGGATTAACCATTACTTGGTGGTTTTCGTCTAATTCAAAGTAGTGTGCTGACTGCTCAAGTGCTTCGAGCAATTCTTTCCCGGTAATAACTTCAGCGACAGCCGTATTTGGGAAAAGATAATTAACTACAATGTCACGCCGAGTAACTTCTTTTTTGAATCCGGGAACTTCATTATTAAAAAGAGCGTTTCCAGAAATCTCAGCGCCTACAGCTTCCCCTTGAATGCGGTTAATTAAATCAATAATAGGATGATTATTCATTCGAGCGGACAAATAGTCATCATACAAATAATCTTTATCGAATTCGCCAATAACAGTATCTAAATATTCATCCAATTGACCTTGTAATTCTGAAACGGTTTCAATAACTTGCGCATCAGGTTTATAGTCCTTAGTTTCTAATAAATCAGCACTACGAGCACCAGTTTCGGTATCAATACTTAGAACACCAACGTATGCCCCTTTTTGGCCGGGTTGGGTGGTTGGCACATCACCAAAAGGCGTACTAACTAATTGATCAATAATTCGATGTTGATGTCCGGTAACCAGGGCATCAATTCCAGGGACAGTTTGAAGTAATTCATAACCGCGGTTTTCGCCAATTAATTTTTCGGTTGGCTTTCCGGTGTTCAAATCATCTTCGAAGCCAGCATGATACATAACAACGACATATTCGGCCCCATTTCGGCGCATCTCAGGTACTAGCTGACTGGCTATTTCAACTGGATTTTTAAATTCCATATTCGGGATATTACTTTCACGTTCCCAATTAGAAATAAATTCGGTCGTCAATCCTAAGAAACCAACTTTGACACCATCACGTTCAATAATCGTGTACGGCTTTTCATAAAACAACTCACCATCTTTAAAGACGTTGGCATCGACAATTTTTGCATCATCACCGACGGCCTTTTTTAAATATTCAAAGCCATAATTAAATTCGTGATTGCCAAGGGTGCGGACATCATAGCCAACCTCGTCAGCTAACTTTTGGTAAAGCCCAACATATTCAGGATGTGACTGCGCGATGAAATTTGTCATCGGGGAACCTTGAATAAAATCTCCATTGTCAACGACAAAAACAACATCGTTAGGATGTTGTTTTTTGAATTCTTTAATTGCGGTTGTAGCTCTCGCTAATCCGAAAGGTGCATCGTGATCGCCAGCGAAATTATCGGGCAAAATCCATCCGTGCACATCAGATGTAGATAAAACATGAATCTTCATTACACAATTCTCTTTCTAAGTTGTCCAGAAACTAAATCAATAATCGTAACCATGACCACGATACCGATTAGGATAATTCCAGCTCTTGGCCAGTTACGTTGCATGATTGAGAACAACAAATCTTGCCCGATACCACCGGCTCCAACCATTCCTAGAATAGTTGCTGAACGCACAGCTAATTCTAGACGATAAAGAGTGGCATTAAGAAAAGCTGGAAGGACAGCTGGGAAAGTAGCAAAGGTTAATACTTCAACACTATCTCCACCGGCCGCGGTAATCGCTTCATTAGGACCTTTTTCGATGTTTTCGATTGCTTCACTGAAAAGTTTTCCAAGCATTCCAATTGAGTGAACAGCCAGTGCTAGAACACCGGCGAACGATCCTAAACCAACGGCTTTCACAAACATTAAAGCCAAAATGATTTCTGGAAAGACACGAACGAAAGTTAAGATTAACTTCCCAATTGTCGACTTCGTATCAAAACTGCCTTTTTTAAGGAGCTTATTGATTCCAGAATCAAAGATAATTAGGACTGCTTCAATAATGAATAGCCACATCCAAAAATTAGACCATTGACCGAACTTACCACCGTTAGTGAATACAGAAACTGTAAATGCAAGACCAAAGAAGATTGCAGAATAACCAAGGAATTTGAATTTGGCTGAATAGTTCTTTTGCCCTCTAGATGTACGAGCAGCAAAGAATGCAAATGGAATCGACAAAACGGCTGAAATCATGACACCTAGGATGGCGATGGCAACTGTTTGAATCAATTTATTTAAGAGATCTTCATCCCCGATTGATGTGTAATTAGATGATATTCCAGCGTGGAATATGGCGTTTAACAACTTGTCCAATCCGCT
>JAISIV010000126.1 GCA_031261865.1 Lactobacillaceae bacterium
CACGTCCGATGCCGATGTTGCGTTAGCTAATTTCTGGCGCATTGTCTCAACCAATGAATCAACTTGAGCAGAAGTCAACAATGAACTGTATGAAACAGGTCGACCGTTCACATTAGTGTATCCATAAGATAATGTGGAGATAAATTGATTTAACGCGTTTTGAGCTGCGTCTTTTACTTCTTGTGTTTGACTCGCATTATCAACAATAGTGGAATCGTAACTTTGAGTAGTCATTTGTCCAACTTTTTTATCCAATTGTAGATTATTCAAAGTCTGACTGGTTGTGACTTGTGTTGATTTGAGCGAAGCCAAAACGGCGATTGGTTGATACAAATTGAAGGAAACCAAACCAATCATAAACAAAGAGGCAGTTTGAACTAATTTCTTCTTGCGATAAAGAACCAGCAAGATTGCGAAGCTCAAAATAAAGATCAAATCTGCGATTAATAAGAAGATTGAGCTCTTGGCCTTTTCTGCTTTTACTGCTGCGGAATCTGTCGTTGTAACGTTATTAGTGTTTGTTGGTACGAGTGTATTTTCAACAGCTTGGTTATTTGCCTGTTGAACATTATTCGTTAGTGTTGAGTTTGCAGAAACTTGTGCGTTAGTGCGAACGAAGTTGCCACCTTTGACGGTTACGGTGACTTTATCACTAACTTTACCATCTGGCGAAGTCGCGATTACTTGAGCAACTCCAGAGGCTACAGCGGTAACTAGTCCATTTGAATCAACTCGGATGATTTCAGAGGTCGAACTAGTATAGACAATATTGGTGTCAGTTGTATTTCCGGGAACCAAAACTGATGTTGCTTGGGTTGTCTGACCAACACTTAATGCAGAATTTGAGACGTTAACAAAAATTTGTTTCAAAGCTACAGCGCTTTTACCACTCAAAACCTGAGACTGACCGAGTGGATTTAGCACCTCAGGGGTTTTAACAGTAAATGCGTTAAGTTTCAACGTCCTAATGACACCTACTTTTCCATAATCGTTATAAGCACGATACAAGAATTTAACGTCCCCATTGACATTTACAGGTTTCGTATAAGTCAACCAACTCTTGCCACCGTCAGTTGAATACTCAATATGATTAACAACTTGAGCTTTTTGACTAAGTTCAACGTCATATTTAAGTGTTACCAAATATGTGTTGTTTTTTGTCGCGAAAGGTACGGCGTTAGCATTAACGTGATCATAAAGTTGACCAGCCTTTGGTGTAAATACATTGCCTTTGACAGTTACTTTAAAAGTATCTTTAACCTTACCATCCTGGGAAGTAACAGTGATTGTAGCCACACCAGGTGCGACACCTCTCACTACACCATTCTTATCAACCGTAACAACTTTTGAATTACTTGAAGAGTATTTGAGAGTTTTATCGGTAGCAGTTTTTGGTTCAACGACCGTTTGAATTTGTTGCATTTGTCCAACGTTAAGTTGGGCATCTTTTAGTGAAGCAGTCACTTTAGTAACCGGAACCACCAATGGTTTCAAATCCAATGTTTTGGTTAAGCCAACGGCACCCTCGTCGTTGTAAGTTCTATACAAAACAGTACTTAAAGCTTGTAATTCAAGAGTTTTTGTATATTCGGTCCAAGTTTTACCGCCGTCTGTTGAATACTGGATATGAGTATTAATCTTTTGTTCGTCGTTTAATTCATCAACAAAGTTCAATTTAACTTGATAAGTATCAGTATCTTTGAGGCGTTTTACGTCTTCGATTTTGGCTTGGGTAACTACTGGAGCCGGTAATTTTGCGTAGTGAACCAGAATTTTTTTAGTAGTCACATTTCCAGTTTTGTCAGTCAACTTAAGAGTAAAAATATTATCGGTTTCTGACTTACTAGTATCTAAATCAAAAGTGTGGCTGAATTCGGTATTGCCAACATTGGCAATGATGTAGGTGTTATCCCAATCCGTACCGGATTGTTGAAAAATACTATCCGCGTTAATCGATAATTGATAACCATCTAGATTATCTGTGGCCGTTCCGCCAACTGTGAAAGTAGGATTATTTGTGGTTACTTCATAATCAAAATCTTTTTGAGTAGAAACCTTCCAACTATCCCCCTTAGTAACGTTCAAAGTTGGAAAAACGGTATCGGAATAGATCGCAAACATTCCAGTATTGGTTGCCCAGGTACCATCTGAAAGTTTCATATCGAATTGGTACTTTACTTTAGAATCATTAAACTTTTGACTCGTGTCATTCTTGAAGTTGCCATCAACTCCTTGAGTCAATCCAAGAGGTAATTTATAAGTAAAACTACCATCAGCCTGAACGTCGACCATATTTCTTGGGTCCGTAGGATCCTGACTCCATCCGAATATTACAAAATTCTTGGCATCTTGCGGATCTATTTTTCCAGTGACGTCATAAGTATTTTGATCAGAATCGTAATATTTATTGTCCGCTGTTACAGTAACCGTATTTGAATCATTTACAGAATTAAAGCGTAAATAAGTTGAAGCATATTGATAAATAATCGCTTGCGCAGGTTTCTTTGAAGCGACTTGAGTTTTTCCGTCAAACCCACCTTTTTTAATCGCATATAAAGCAACAGATGTAGCACCTTCTTGAGCATCAACATCTAAAGTCCAAGTATGGGTAATTTTATCAAAGTTAACCTTATTTGATACATCAACCCAATCGTCATTAGCGTTTGCATTGTAAGTCTGTGCAATGATTTGTTCGGTATCAGCACTGACTGTTCCTTGAAGGGTGGTGATTGGAGAAGTTGAATCATAATCTAAGATCTTGATTCCGTCTTTGTCTAATCCGCTTTTAGTATTGTCGATGGTGATAGTTGGTGCAACAGTGAAACCGAAACTGAGAATTTGAATCGGACGATTAAGGTTATCGTCTAAAGTGAAATACAATTTCTTGGTTCCATCGACAATTGGAACGTTAGTGACAAAACTTCCTGTTTCATCAACACTCACTTTAGTGAAGTTTTGACCATCTGAACTTACATAGAAATCTCTAGGGAAATAACCATTAATCATGTAAGTTTTATTTTTTGCATCGTAATACGCTGAATCAGAAGTATCGTTATCGAAGTTGCTTACATTGTACAAAATTAAGCCGTTGTTCATATCGTGGGCATCACCAACTGTGATAGCAGCACGATATGTTCCAACGTTATGAGCATTATCCATAACAGAAACTTGAACATCGTTAGTACCGTTCTTGATTGCAGTCACTTGACTACTCTTTAGTTCGAACTTAAAGTTACTCAAATCCTGGCCAGTAGTAGGAGCAGTCTTGTCACCGGCACCAATACGATCAGCAATTGTCAAATCACTGACGTCATAATACGCAATCGTTCCGTTAACAGCTAAACCTACATAAGTTAGATCGCTGAATCCGGAAAGTGAATCCGAAATCGAACCAGTGAAATAATATTTTCCATCTGCATCTTTAGAAACTGAAACATCTTTAATCTCAGGAGTTTCAGTATCAACAATGATGGACAAATCAAGAGTTTGCGGCTTAGCGTTTGGAAAATCCGGTGTCGCCGTCACGCGATAAGTATATTTGCCATTCGGAGCAACAATTCTGTCTCCAGTTTTTGGATCCGAAATAGTACCATCCCACATTGATTTAGTAGTCAAGTAACTGACAAGTGATCCGCCTTCAGCAGCCCAAGTTTTCGTCCAGCCGTTATCACGACTGAGTTGACGAACAACTTTTCCGTTTGCATCTACGATATCAATCTTCAAACTAGTTACGTTTCTCATTAAATACAAAGTAGGAACGGCTGAATCCCAGTCATCATCGCCATTTGGTGAAATAGCAACGTGATTTGGATTAATGTACGGAGCTAATTCTTCTAATGAAGAGGATGTTAAGGTTCCAGTTTGGTACAAAGCATTTAATTCATCGTAATTCAAATCCAGGCCTAGAGGAATGCCAGTCTCGTAATCATAGAAGAATTGACCATTAAATACGGATTTTGAATCACTGTCGGAATTTTTATCATACGCTGGGCTGTCGAATACGGGCAAATCACCATAGTCACCGAAGAAGCCAACATAAGGAACTGTTAAATCAACGAGTCCGCTTTCGGAATCAGCAGGTGTAAAACCAATGAATCCTTCAACGAATTGATTTGTAGTAACAGTAGAATCTAAATTCAAAGAAATGGTTACTGTTTTGCTTTGACCTGGGGCAATCGAAATCGTATTTTCAGATGATGTGATTGTTGCTCCTGAGAGATATTGGTCATATTTCGTACCAGTAGTACTAGTCTGTTCATGCATAACTCCACCAAAGTCGTTGAAGTTATAAACGGCAGCTTTCGTAGAGGAATTATTAGTCAATGTTAAATCAAAAGTAGAACTAGCACCGATTTGCTTCAAAGTCACAGTGCCGGAACCGTTTTCGTCTTTAACAGTAGTAGTGTTTGCTATTGCGTTATCAACTTGGATTAAACCTGCTCCTTGTTGACGAGGAGAATAATAGCTATTGTTGGTATCATCAAATACCGGTTTAGAAGTATTGATAACTGACAACTTGGCAGCCTTAACTTTGGCAAGTCCATCTAATTTAACGCCATTATTTTTCCAACTTTCCAAAAGTAGAGCCATTGAACCAGCAACAAAAGGAGATGCCATGGAAGTACCACTCATGTTTTGGTATCCACCATTATCACTACCCGTGGCATTGGTTGTTGACCAAACGTTACCACCAATACCTGAAATTTCAGGTTTAAAGTCTAGGCTTGGTGTTGGACCATAAGAAGAGAACGATGAAATTTTTCCAGCGTCAGGATTTACAACTGAAGAATCATGGAAGTTTTCAAAATTAAGATAGAAATTACTTCCATAATCTGTAATTTGAGTTTTAATAGTTTGCCAAGTTTCTGGGGACAGCTCTACTGTTGGAATATCAACAGACGATAATCCGATTTGTCTATCCAAACCTGGTTTATTGTTGACGATGATTATGGCTTTTGCACCGAGTTCTTTTGCAGTTGTCTGTTTTTCTTTAAAAGTGTTTTGACCACGGCTAATAACGACAATTTTGCCACGGACGTCAATTTTATTACCCTTTGCATCAGTGTAATCCGGCTCGAATCCACGTCCTGGCATGCCTGGATTTACCGGGATGTTATAACCTGCAGAATCTTTAGTGTTAACTGCCATATCTGGGAGAACAACAAAACCGGATGACTTAATGGAGGACTTGAAAGATTCATTACCGTAGTATTCAAGGTTATCAAGACCAGTTATGTGTTTACTTGTTTGACCATCGTATTTTGTTGAATCAGCCTTTTGTAGATTCAAAGTCAAATCATAGGTAGTTGTCACCATGCGACTATTTTCAGCAGAAGCAACTGAAAGTGAATCTGAGGCAACTGATGGGTCACCAATAATTCCTTCGTCGACATTGTCGAAAGTAGAAGTTGTACTAAAACCATCCATTGAAGAAGCAACACCAGAGTTTCCAGCGGAAATTACTGGAATAACACCAGCATTAGCGGCGGCCTCGACGGCATCAACTTCAGCTCCGCCAAAAGATTTATCAGTAGATCCAGCTTGTCTTCCAAGAGACATGTTGATAACGTCTGCGCCCATATACACAGCGTCTTGAATAGCTTGAATGATAACATCCGTATCAACGGCGGAATTAATATTTGGGAAAACCTTCATGTCAAGGATTTGAGCTTCAGGAGCTACACCTTTAACAGAATCGATGTTATTAGCATTGTCACCATTAGCGGCGATAATTCCTGCAACGTGCTGACCGTGCATAACGTTTGAACTATCTTTTACTGCTCCATCTTGGCTATCGGCATCCGCATAGTTGTATGCAAAAGGAACCTTATTTGATTTCCAAGCTCCACGGCCAAGAGCTTTAATTTTTGCCTCAGCTTCAGATTTAGTTATCTTTATCTTTGAAGGATCAGACACCTTAAAATCTTTATGCGCATAGTCAACTCCGCTATCAATAACAGCAACAGCCATGCCTTGACCTAGCAGTTTTCTGTTTTGCCAAACAGAACCAATTTGTGACAATTGGTTGGCATCCGTGTCTAACAGCTTGTAACTACCAGAAACTTGAACTTGATCAACACCTTTTAGGGATTGGATCTCGGCAAGTTCCTTAGGCGTTGCTTGAATTGAAGCACCATTGACCAAATAACCAAATTGGTCTTGGACAGGTTGACCCGTGATCTCCTCAATTTTTTGAAGTATATCTGATTGATTGTCAACAACCTTTGCTTCGGCATCTTTGATTTCGGAAATCGCCTGAGCCGAACCGTCGGCAGTGGGAGTAGACTTCTTGTCAACGGCAGCTTTCCCGTCAAAAGTCACAAAGACATCTATCTTTGAATTATCAACCTGTTGAGGCTTCAAAGTATCAACATCAATACCTTTTGCCTTAAGCTGAGCTTTAGCATCAGCTTGCCATTTTTTAGCGGCAGTAAGTTGAGCAGTCTTTGTTTTGCCCTTCAAACCATCGACTAATTTTTTAGTCGTTTGGTCGCTACTGGTTGTTTGCGCGATTACGTAAACATTAGAAATTCCCGCTGTAACCATTGAAACGGTTAAAACAACCAATAGAATATATGCTCTAATTTTTCCTAAATATTGTTTCATTTGTTCTCCATAACTCTAAAAATCTGTATTAGAAAAATATAAGGAATATAATTTGTTTTGGAGACTTTTTGCGATAAAGCAACATTTTATATGAAATACGGGTATTACTTTAAAAAAATAAGAAAAAGACGCGGACTGACAATTCGAGAGATTGCTTCGAATGATGTCCCTATATCGTCTATTTCAAGATTTGAAAACGAAACTTCGGATATGTATTTTGGAAACGTCATGACATTACTTTCAAATTTAGGGTCATCGATAGATGAGCTTTTGAATGAAATTGACATGGACGAATCAAGTATCCATATCGAATCTTTGAGAGCACTTTTTTCCACTAATGAAATCAAGCAACTGATTCGTATTTATAAAGACGAGCTGGCAGCTTACTCTGAAAACAAAAATCCCGTGACTTTAGCAATAGCAACAGTAGCCCGAATTCGAATTCAGAAAATAAATCATGAGAATATCAGCCAGTATGATCTGAACTTTTTAAATAACATTCTTTTTAAAACGAACTATTGGGGTGAGATTGAGTTTTACATTTTTGGTTCAGTAGCTGATTTACTTGAAAGTTCAGTTTTGATGAGATACACACAATCAGCTGTGGACTATCTCAAGGGAAATTACAGTGCCTTTTACAGTAGAAACGACCTAGCGTTGAGTACCCTACTAAATTCGATAAGCATTTTTATTTTTCAAAAAGATATGAAATCATCGAGATATTTACTTGATGAGATTGAGCCACTAATCGAAAAATCTGATATTTTTTCCGACAGATTAGTGTTTGAGTTTTTAAAGGAAATCTGGGAGGTTAAATTTCTAGAGACAAAAAAAGATCTGAAAGCATCAGACCTCAGTTCATATTTGATTGCCGAACAACTTAATGCAAGAGATTTAATTGAATATTTCGAAGAGGGTTTTAATTCATTATTGAAAAACTAGTTTTCCGTTTTATCTTCAATCCATTGCCACAATTCATCGAAGCCAACACCTGTTTGTGATGAAAAAAGAATTAAATCAGAATTGGCACGATCGAATTGAATTGTTTTTTTAATTTGAGATTCCACTTTATTTATTTGGCTTTTAGGAATTTTATCGACTTTTGTCCCGACAACCAAGATTGGAATTTTATAATAGTTGAGCCATTGGTACATCAAAACGTCGTCTTCAGTGGGCTGGTGCCTTGAATCCATTAGAGAAACCACACCTTTGAGCACATCACGAGTACTAAGATATTCCTCAATCATTTGACCGAATTGTTCTCTTTGTGTTTTACTGACCTTGGCGTAACCATAACCGGGAACATCAACAAATACTAATTTACCTTCAATGTTATAAAAATTGAGGGTTTGAGTTTTCCCGGGTTGTCCACTTGTTCTAGCCAATGATTTGCGATTTAGAAGTTTATTGATTAATGATGATTTCCCAACATTACTTCTCCCGACAAATGCTATTTCGGGTATAGATGCTTCGGGATATTGAGATTCCTTGACGGCGCTAGTGATTAAATCTGCGTTATTGACTTTCATCTTAATATAGTAACAGTTGTTCTGGATATACAAAAACAGGTTCATCCTAAGATGAACCTGTTTTTAAATCAAATAAACTAACTGGCGAGGTTTTCTTTATAAAAAAGAGTAGGTTCCACACTTGAATCGATAACCGATTCTTTAGTTACTACCACCTCTACGATATTTGGATCACTCGGAACTCGGTACATCGTATCCTTCATGACATGTTCAATGATAGAACGAAGCCCTCGCGCCCCTGTTTTTCTCTCAATTGCCAAACTAGCCATTTCTGACAAAGCTTCTTTTTTGAAAATTAATTTCACATTGCTTAATGCTAACAAGGCTTGGTATTGTTTCACTAAGGCGTTTTTCGGTTCCGTAAGAATTCTGACTAAATCTTCTTCTTTAAGATTATCCAGCGTGGTTATTATAGGTAATCGTCCAATAAATTCCGGAATGAGACCAAATTTAACTAAATCACTTCCAATGATTTGTTTCATTGGATTTTCTTCGTCTAATTGTTCGTCACTTGAAGTTAACTCTTCTCCAAACCCAATGACTTTATCTCCAAGTCGTTGTTTAATCATTGTTTCGATTCCGTCAAAAGCACCACCAACAATGAACAAGATATTAGTCGTATCGACTTGTATTAATTCCTGTTGTGGATGCTTGCGTCCACCTTGCGGAGGCACACTGGCTTGTGTTCCTTCGAGCAATTTAAGTAGAGCTTGTTGGACTCCTTCTCCGCTGACATCTCTAGTAATTGAAACATTCTCTGATTTTTTAGCAATTTTATCTATCTCGTCGATATATATGATGCCTCGTTCCGCTTTAGAAACATCAAAATCAGCAGCTTGTAACAATTTCAAAATGATATTCTCAACGTCCTCACCGACGTAACCAGCTTCAGTTAAAGTGGTTGCATCAGTGATTGCAAAAGGCACATCTAAGATTTTTGCCAAGGATTGGGCGATGTATGTCTTCCCTGAGCCAGTAGGTCCAAGCATCATAATATTTGATTTTTGCAGTTCAACACTATTATTGATGTTGTCATTTTCTGCAATTCTTCTGTAGTGGTTATAAACGGCTACCGCAAGTGTTTTCTTAGCATCGTCTTGACCGATAACGTAATCATCAAGATAATTAACAATTTCCATTGGAGTTGGTAAATTAAATTCTATTGAAGATTTTAAATTTGCATTTTCTTGATTGATGATATCCTGAGCTAAAGCTACACATTCGTTACAAATGTAAACACCGGGCCCCTCAATCATATTATTTACTTGATCACGAGATTTGCCGCAGAACGAACAAAAAATCATCTCGCTTTGGGTTTGATTATTCATAGTATCAATTATACAAAAGCGTTTTTGTCGTGATATTGTGGACAAGAAATATTGCAATTATTTTTGGATCGTTCGAAGAGGGCAAAAAATTAAAACGTCAACCCTTACACAAAAAACACCCCAATAAACCAACTAGAGTGCATTCCTTATAAAACCACCAATTAACCATATCCATCAATATCCCCTGATATGAACGATATTAATCTACAGATGCTTTGCTGGAGA
>JAISIV010000092.1 GCA_031261865.1 Lactobacillaceae bacterium
TAGGCTTGCTTGCTTGCTTGCTTGCTTGCTTGCTTGCTTGCTTGCTTGCTTGCTTGCTTGCTTGCTTGCTTGCTTGCTTGCTTGCTTAGTGATTATGTGTTTGTTTTTTTCTTGAGACAATGGATCTTAATTATTGATCACATCGAATACTTTTTCAAAATTAACCCTTTAAGATATTTAGTCCGTCGTTCGATATCTTGAATTGACCAGATCTTTTTATTTTCAATCGTTTCATTGTTTTCAAAGTCGGGAATTGATTCATTTAAAAATAGTTTTGTTGATAAACCTACGCCAATTTCTTCACCTAATGTCGCCTTATCTTCAAAATTAGAATCACTCATTTCAGAATTATAAGCTGTCAGAGTGAGATTACCGATCTTATGAACATTTTCGTCTTGTGCGACTGACCAATCAACCTCCCCAATAGATTTTTGCCATTCAATCGATAAATCCTTATTTTGTGGAAGAATATGTTCGATAGACCACCTTGGTACATTTGGCTTGATGTACTCGTCTAAAGTATCGGGATTTTGCTTATTGAACAACCTGTTTTGATGATTGTCCCTTTCCAAATCAATTAGTATATATCGAACTGTTTTAGGCGAAACATCGTACACTCCGTTTTCCAGCGCGTCTTCAAACTCTTTAACGGATGGAACAATAGGATTAAAAATTCCCTTTAAAGTCTCGAATGGACTTAAAACATTGTCCTTTGAGTTCATTCGTCTGATGAATTGTATAGATCTCGCTCGTATATTTGATGCTTTTGGTCGTAAAACTATATTCCTTTGGACGTAGAATTTTATTAAATATTCAAGAATTTGTTGAATTTCTGTTCTGTTATAAGTCGCATCGTTTTTCAAGTAATTCTTGACCGTTAATAAAATAACCGGATAAATTTGTGTCGCATCTAATTTTGTCAGACTTTCAAGTAAATCTTTGAATACGCTTAATTGTTCAGGTGCTTTAACAGGTAACTGAGGAGCCAAAAGTGTAAAAATCTTCGCATTTTGAGTGATCTCATCGAGCAATTTCGGTCCAATTTTTTTAAAGGCTTCTGTGTACTTTTCTAATGCTTGTCCTTTTGTTATCGAACCGCTGTCATCACTGATAAATGTATCGTAATTGTTTAGAAGAAATTGAGTTACCAAGGCGGCATCGTAATCGGTTTCTGAAACTCTGAATACATCCAATAATTTGTTCCAATTTTCCGTCGCACTTTCCTCGGTAATCCCTGAATTTGTAGCAATTCTCAAATACGTCGTCTTAAGCAAATCAATCATAGAAAGCGGCATCCCTTTTGCATTCAAACTAGTGAACACAGAGTAGGCATCCGAGACTTTGCCGACCGTTATCCTTAAAATTTCGACTTCATTCAATTTTTCATAAAATTGTTTGATTTTTGAAAAATCTGCCGACATTTCTTCCAACAGGTCATATATTGTTTTGTACCTTTTTGTGAATTTATATTTTCCTTTTTTATCCGGTGTATTGTTATCCAAAACTTGTAATAAATTTTCATACAATTTTTGATCATCTGGTAACAAAGAAAGCCGAGTTTTTGAACCAACCCTAATTTTGTTCTTTAGATTGCTCGACAATGAAATTGCATCTTGTATTTCAGGATCAGTTGCAGGAACTCCGTCAAGAGACTTCTTTGCGATGAATTCACTGAGTCGCTGAAACACTGCAACTAAGAACAACGATATCGTCGTAAGCCTCTGTTGACCATCAACAACTTCGAAAGTGTCAGCTTCGTCTTCGGATTCATTAACTAATAAATTCCCTATGTAGTAGTGTGGTTGTTCCTGTTGTATATCATTGAATAAATCCTCTATATTTACCGATTCCCAACTATAAGGTCTTTGGTACGCGGGAATCAAATATCTACTTTTCCCCTCTATTGGAAAAATTTCAGAAATTGGT
The DNA here is from genome assembly GCA_031261865.1 of Lactobacillaceae bacterium. Taxonomy (GTDB): domain Bacteria; phylum Bacillota; class Bacilli; order Lactobacillales; family Lactobacillaceae; genus Oenococcus. Next base: position 1,927 of record JAISIV010000092.1, read on the forward strand.
TTTGTTTCTGGTCTAATATCCATGTTTTTCTCCTTATATTAATTAGATCACTTTTTAACCACTTGCAAACATAGGTGTATGTAATTCGAGGACATCTTTCATGAAAAGACGGCTTTAGGCGGCTTTTAGCAGATAGAAGTTTTCTTGAAATTCTACAATTCCAAATGCCGACTTTGACATATTTTGGTTTCGCGGAAATTTCAACCTAAAGCAGGTTTTAGAGCTAACGTTTAAGATTCCCTCAAAATCTCAATAAGTGGCGGCTTCGATGAATTACGGTTTTCTTCTCATCATGAGTAGATTTGCCAAAAGTTTTTACCTAATTCGTTACTAAAGAAAATTGGATCATATCCGCGTCCGCCATTTCCCATTTTTTCTTCAGCAATAGAGCCTTCTACGCGCCCACTAGACACCACAAATTCTCCAGTTGGCTTACGCAAACCTGCCACGGTTTCAAAATGAGCATCGCGGTTGTCGTGCATGAATAGTTCTTCTAAAACTTTTGCCATATTCGCTTCATCATCGTAATCACCAGCGTATCTAGCAGTATGCACCCCTGGGCGGCCATCTAAAGCATCAATGGATAATCCCACAAAACTCTTTGTCTTCATCCCTAGAATAATGATAGCGACGGGGTAAAACATTGCAATTACAAAATTAAGTCGGTGTCATTCCAGTTAATTAGTCCAGGATTATGGGATTCATCCGTATCACCCGAGTAAACAATAAATTGACTAGTAACATCAAATTCAGACGAAGCGTGCGATTGATATTTAATAAACCCTTCTCTAAACTGATCTTTATACTTAGATGATAATTTGAAATCGATTATTTTCTGATTCGGTCTTCCACTAATTAGTAAATCAATTTCTTTTTTATCTTGTTGCCAAAAAAAGAATTCATTTGTTAAACCGGAATTTTTATAGTTTTTATAAATTTCAAGAATATTAAAATTTTCAAAAAGCGCACCTAACTTATCTGAGCCCATCAAATCTTCTGCATTCTTAAATCCTAGAAGAAAAGACATTAGCCCCGTGTCATAAAAATATAATTTCGGCGCTTTAATCACTCGTTTCGCCAATTTATCGAAATATGCAGGGAGTCTAAAGATAACGTAAGTGGCCTCTAGAATAGAAATCCATTTCTCAATTTTTCGCCTATCTAGTCCGCTGTCTTTGGAAATGTTATTAATCGATAAAGGCGAACCGATATTATCGGCCAACAATATCAAAAATCTTCTAAAACTTGTTAAATCGCCGACTTCAGATAATTCTTGAATGTCTCTTTGCAAATAGGTTTGTACGTAAGCCTCATAATAACTGGTTGCATCTAATTCTCGGTTATAAATCGCCGGATAACCGCCTTTATAAATATTCTGAATTAATTCAGCATCGAAAAAACCTGAATCCATTCTTTCCTGAATACTCGTGGGTAACATGTTTAAATAAATTGCTCTCCCAGCTAAAGATTGGGAAATATTCGAAGCTAGTAATAAATTTTCACTACCAGAGATGATTATTTTTCCCATTTTCCCGGTTCTATCGACCGATGCTTGAATATAAGAAAGCAGTTCCGGCATTCTTTGGATTTCATCGAAAAAAACACCATCAGAAAAATTATTATCAAAATTTTTCAATAAAGAAACAACCTCTTGGTATTCATTAGGATCTTCCAAGTTGAAATACTTATAATCTGGAAACACCCGTTTGACAAGTGTAGTCTTCCCAGTTTGACGCGCCCCTACTACTGCTACAACTGGCCATTTGTTTGAATATTCCACTAATAATTTTTCGAGTTGACGTTTTATCATAAACAAAGTTTAGCATGCCGATGTACAATTTCTAATTATTTTAGAAATTTGGCATGGAGATGTACAACTTTGTAACAACCCAAAAAGACTAAGTTTCAAATTAATCTGAAACTCATCACAAAAAAATAAATACCACCCGTAAAACGGGTGGTATTCACTGCGGCTATAAGCCTTAATACCGACTACGCCTCAAGACGTTGACTGTCCAAGGCCCAGTCGTAATGTCTTTGTCTCTTTG
>JAISIV010000096.1 GCA_031261865.1 Lactobacillaceae bacterium
CCACTTAGATATCGCTGAACTATTTTTAGTTTTAATTCCTTCGAATATTTAGTCATACAAAAAGACCCCTAACTTGGATTTAGTTCTCCAAGATTATGGGGTCGGTTCAAAGTATTGGAGCGGTTAAACTGAAATATTGTCGTTTTCATCTGAAGGTTTTAGTAAACCTATTACACCTTCAATAACACCCAATAAAACCATCAAATAAGTGCCAATTGAGGCTGTCCCCCAGCCAGACATAGTAAGGATTACAGTTCCTAGCGTAACCGCTAGATAAACGATCCCAGTCTTAGGTTTTCCTGAAATAAATTTATGGACCCCAAGAGATCCTAAAAAGATGGCCGCCACCGCGTAGGTCGTTTTATCTACGACGTGACTTGAGGTATCTGAAGATTTTTCAACATCGACTGATACCGGATTAGTTGGTGCTATCTTTTCGTCTTGTCTCATAACTAAATAGTAACAAGACATTTTTAAAAGTTTGTGAATTAAAGGTTTCTTTTCTTAAATGAAATTACGGCAATTCCGTACAGTAAGACAACCCAGACGGTCCAGGTAATGATCATTTCGTTGTTTGATAAACGAGAAATCGATGCCACTTTTTCATCAAAAAATTGGAGCGGCCAATAAACAATGACGTTAAACAAATTGTATTTCACAAAATGGAATGACTCATAAAAATATTGCATCAGAATTCCGTTAATAATTTGACCAGCCAGCCAAGAAACAACGCCCAAAGTAATTGCAATCGCATTGGATTTTAATAAGGTGCTGATTAGTAATATCAAACCGCCTATCAAAAAAATGACCATAAAGTTCGGAACTGAACCTTCAATAATTTGTTGAAAGAAATGTTTTGGAATTTTTAAATAGGCGCTGTGATTAGTTTGGCCGAAGTGCTTTGTGTATCCAAAAATAAACGAAGTGACAATCGTCATCAAAGTACCGAAAATTGTCCAAACAATAAAATCAAACACTAGAGTCGTAACTTTACCGAAGAAAATCGCTAAACGACTGTTTCCTTTTGCAACCTGAACTTTAATCGTATCGAATTGAAATTCAGAGGTAATGATCTGAGCGAATTCAATCAACATGAATAGAAAAAGAAAAGGTGATAATAAACCGTCGTTACTCGTAAATGTATAGGCGTTATCTAAAATCGTCCTACCGGGAATGATTGATAACAGTAAAGCTAATGCCAATGGAGAGAAAGTGATAATGGCAGTGAAAACCAAAAAAGTTTTTTGATGAAGTTGTTTAAAAATTTCTTGTCTTAAAACTGAAAGCATTATTTGTCCTCCTTAATTAAATCAAGTACCGAATCTTCAAGCGTTTGCGAATTCTGAGAAAGATAAGTGATTTCAACTTTGGTTTTATTTAATACCGTTAAGAACGTGTTAATCGTTTGTCCTTTTTCAAGGAAAACAGTAATACTGTTTGAATTTTTCTCAACACGGAAATCATTTGCCGAGAGCTCTTTAGAAAGTTCGTCAAGACCAACTTGTACGCGAACTTCGAAAGAAACACTCTGATTAGATGCTGCTTCTAACTCGAACTGGTCTCTGGTAGTGGAGCTAATTATTTTCCCTTTATTAATGATGACGATATCGTCGGCAACTAAATCTAATTCAGACAAAATATGGGATGAAATTAAAACACTACTTCCAGAATCAGCAATACTTCGTATTAAATCTCGCATCTGACGAACAGTCTGAGGATCAAGTCCATTTAGTGGCTCATCTAAAATGACTAATTCTGGATTATTTAAAAGGGCGATGGCAACACCTAAACGTTGCTTCATACCTAGAGAATATTTACGTGATGCTCTTTTTGCAAATTCAGTGACAGCAGTCTTATCAGTAATTTCTTTTAATTCCGCTGCAGTCGCTTTTGGGGCATACAAACGTAAATTATCCAAAGCATTCATATAAGGATAAATGCCGGGCGTTTCAATCAAAGAGCCGACTTTCTTTAATTGCTCAGTATGATTTTTGTCGATTCTTTGACCGTTGATTTGGATTTCACCGTTCTCATAATCGCTTAATCCGGCAATCGCTTTCATAATAGTTGTTTTACCAGCTCCATTGGGCCCGATTAAACCAACTACTCTCCCTTTTTTGATTTGAAAACTGACATCAAACAAAACTTGTTTATCTTTAAAACGTTTATTGATGTGTTGGACATCAACTAAAACTTCATCGTTCATTAAACTTCTCCTTCGAATTGAACAGTGAAACGATTGTCGCACAAATCAAACTTGAAAATTCTAAATTTTCCAAAATCGGTTAAATTCATTCCAAAATCGGTTCAAAATTAAGATAAATCGGCCGTCCCAGTTTGGACTAGAATATAGTCATGAATAATCACGTTGACTACAAAGGTTTGAAACCCAAACACACAGTTGCACAAATGCTTAACTATTTATTTAGCAGCGTTTTTAAAAGAAAAGGATTAGTCATCGGCAATGTCTTATTACTCACTGTAATTGCCGGATTAGACTTCATCGTTCCCCAATTCACTTCAAATATCGTTAACCACATTGTTGATCAAAAAAGTTCTAATTATTTGGTTGGACAAATCGGATTAATGCTTGTTGTCGTCCTCTTGAGTGGAATTTTAAGTTTTTTGTCTACTTATCTAATGCAAAAACTCAGTTTGACTTCAATCGCCGACTTAAGAATCCGTTTATACAAATTCGTAATCGGACAAGATTTTGGGTTCTTTCAAAATACTAAAACCGGTGATTTGATGACTCGTATGACCGGCGATGTATCAAACATGCAAAGCCTCATTAGCAGCGATACCTTTGGAATTGTCGGTAGTATTTTTACGTTCGTTGCAGTCCTAATATTCCTATTTATCAAGAATTGGCAATTGGCATTATTGGTTTCACTTACCTTCCCACTTTTGTTTATCGCGATTCGCTTCTTTAGAGCAAAGATGAGTGCCGCTTTTGCTAAGTTTAGAAGCAACCAGTCGGTAATGGGGAATCAATTGCAATCAACTCTAACTCAAATTGAATTAATCAAGAACTACACAACTGAAAATAAAGAAACCGACGAATTCAAAGACGTTGTCGATGAAGGAAACGAATACCAATTGGAAGCAACAACTTGGGGTGCTATTTTTACACCAGTCGTTACTATCATCAACACGCTCGGTTTGGCCATCGTTTTATACGTTGGAGGAATTTCAGTAATGGGTGGCAAGATGAACATCGGTGAACTTGTTGCCTACACTCAATACCTAACAATTTTGCAGAATCCGATTCGCTCGTTTTCACAAATAATTAACCGTGTCCAAAACGCTTTAATCAGTTTCGATCGCATTAGTGAATTAATGGAAGTCGAAGCGGCAGTTGTCGACAAACCGAATGCCAAGAAATTCCCTAAGACTCTTAAAAATGGAATCTCATTAAAGCACGTCTTTTTCAAATATGAAACAACTTCCGCCGACGCCCTTGAAGATGTGACTTTCGATATTCCGGTAGGAAAAACCACTGCATTAGTTGGAAGAAGTGGTTCTGGTAAGTCGACAATTATCCGCTTACTGACTAGAATGTATGATCGCCAAAGTGGAGAAATTGATTTTGATAATTTAGATATCGAAGACATCAAAATTAAGTCTTTGCGAGAAAACATTTCTGTAGTCAGCCAAGACGTAACTATTGTCGACGGCACAGTTAGAGAAAATATTGAATACGGTTCGTCTAACGTCTCAGATAAAAAAATTATGGCAGCAGCGAAATTGGCTGATATCGATGAATTCATTCAGAAATTACCTGAAGGATTAAATACTCAAGTTGGTGAGCGCGGTATCAAATTATCCGGCGGACAAAAACAACGTCTTTCAATTGCTCGCGCCTTGTTGAAAGATGCTCCAATTGTCATATTAGATGAAGCAACCGCCGCTTTAGATAATGAATCCGAAAAAACGATTCAACACGCCCTAGATAACTTAATCGTAAAGAAAACCAGCATCGTAATCGCACACCGTTTAAGCACTATTCATAATGCTGATCAAATAGTTGTTATGAACGACGGTGAGGTCGTGGAGATCGGAACTCACGCTTCTCTTATCAAACATAAAAATGGGGCCTACAAAAAGTTGTATGACGCGCAGTTTGAATAGAAAAAGAGGTTCGCTTGTGGCGAACCTCTTTTTTTGAGCTATTTAATTACCAGATTCTAACACCAACAATCATCAAGACACCGATGAACATTACCGCAAGTCCAGCAACTTGAGTCCAGTTGATTTTGATCTTAGGAGAATTCCACCAGCCAAACTGTTGCACTAAAAGACCAAATGCGATTTGTCCAAAATCGACAATTGCTGCTGTCATAACTTGACTTGTGGCCGTACGCAACCAATTTCTACCTAGGCCAACTAGAGCATTGAAAATTCCACCAAGAAAATTAGTTGGTCGCAAAGTTTTAAACTGAGCGACCGTTGGAAACATTCTATGTTCTTTAATCAAAGTAACAATAAGCATAGCAACAAAACCAATAAAGAAAGCAAAGAAACTTGCTTGAATTGCTCCTAAAGGTGACGTTGGATTTCGATGAGCAAAACCATTAAGCATGCCGCCAAGAGCTCCGTTCATACTTTGTTGAATAGCAGTTAATCCACCAACTACGATTCCAAAAATACGCCATCCCAACCGGCCAACACCTGTTGAAGTCCCGATTTGATGGTCTCGCCTCTTATTGCTTAAAACAATGGCAATCCACAAGCCAACAATCAACAACAAAGTCCCGACTGCTCGATACAAAGTAAACGGAACAACATTAGAATTTAATAATCCAAATGTGTCGATGAAAATCCCGGCTAAGATTTGTCCAATCAAAGGAAGCACAACGGTTTCCACGGCACCAACCTTCGGGAACAAAAGCACGTTAACCGTGACGTAAAGTGCTCCAATAAATCCACCAAACCAAACGAACGCTGGCGTGTTTTTAACAAAATCCATAGAAGGAATCAAAGACTGTTTAGTAATCAAAGCGATTACCGCCAACAATATTGATGCCATCAAAAGTGAAGTTGTAATTGCCATAAAAGGCGATCCAACTTTATTTCTCAGATCAGCATTAATCGGGGTCATATTTGCAAGCAAACCACCGACGATAATACCGACAAGTATATATATAACTATCATTTTTTCTCCCTTATAAAAACGTTACCCGTAAAATTTTACATAAAAAAACGCCTTATTTTACATAAGACGTTTAGTATTTTTTTTCTTAAGCACCAGTAGTTGATGAAGTGGTAATCGAATAAATAAAACCAATAACAGACATCACGACATTGTTGAAGAACACATAAGTTGCCAACAACCAGATTAGCCATGGAATCCAAGAAAACAATGGGAGAACTTTCTTTTCAATAAAGAATTCGCGGGTTTTCATTCCTCCCCAAACCAAGATTCCGGCTGCAATAAGCCAGAGAACTTGTGGGAAGATCGTTCCAAAGTATTGGACAAAAGTGATAAATCCTTGAGACATTAATTTTTCCTTCTTTCTTAACTGGATTAGTCTACCATAACGTAAATTAATTCAATATTAAATTTCAATAACCTTTGCACTTATGTTGGCGCGGCCATATTTGCTTACATTAATTAAACGTTGTAAAAGCATAAAAATCCAAGCGAACGCAAGTATGAAAGCAAAGAGTTCATACGTCGTGGTATTCATAACACTAAAAGGTTTAAGACTAGTAACCATATTTGGCACCTCGAATATCAAACTCATTACAAATAGAATACCCCCTAAAATGTATGAGGAAATGTAAAAATTTTTGTCAGCCTTGGGCAATAAAAGTGGAATAAACATGATTGCTAAGACCACTAATAAGACCAAAATTCCTGCCGAAGCTAAATGTAAGTTAGAAATAACTTTTGGATCAACAATACCTAGATATTGATGTTTGATTCTTGAAGGAAAAATACCTACTCCAGCCAAGGCAATCGCGACCAAATTCAATAATATTTGTAAGATAATCATTCTAATTTTGTTAGTGGAATTAATTCTCACGTATAAAAAAATGTAATTAATCAAAGTAAACATAAGGAGGGCCGAAATAATTAATGTCCCGTTGAAAATCCAAGCGTCTTTAGCTCGATATGTACCTAGCTCACTAAAATTATGGTGCCAGAATTCACTGTTTGAAACCATGGATGTCATCACTCCGCCAATGATAACTACCGCTAAAAGGCGCATCATCATGCGAGGATTAACCGTCAAAGCATAATAAATCATCATGTAATTAGTGACTAAGAAAATAAGGAAGCTGAGAATAATAGCCTGAATGTTTCTAAAAGATACTTCAAAAAATACAACGCCCAAAAACTGCATGGCAACTCCAATTACAAGCTCCAAGGCAATCGATAACGAAATGAACAAAGCAACGAATTTTCGCAAATTACCTTTTTTCTGTAGGACATCGAGAGTTTTGTTGTTAGAAAAGAAAGCGACTGTAAAACTGAGCATTCCAATTCCAGGAACCAAAATTTTCAGGTAATTTTCAATCGAAAGACTCCCAATGTTTAAAGGAATAGGATTTTGTGCATCAAATCCAGCAACGTTAAGCAATATCGCAAATACAATAGTGACCAAAATAGTTGGCAAAAGCATCCAAGTGATTGCTTTTGTTTGAGCCTTGTCATCAACAACACGACCGCTTCTAATCACGACATCGTCGTTTATGATTTCAGTTTTAAATTCATCGTTCTTTTCTGCATGAATTTGTTCTACAAAATTTTCAGGTAGATCTATTTCTAACTTCATGCTTACTTAAAGTATTCCTTTAAGAAATTACTCGTTTTTTGATTGTAAAGTTTTGGATAATCCGCTAAAGCTTGAACATGCTCAGAACCTGGTGCTACCCAAATTTGCTTATCCTTATTTGGATCGGCGTCATACAGTTTGTAAACCATTTTAGTTGGAACAAAAGTATCTGATCCACCATGCATGAATAACATTGGTCGAGTATTCTTTTTTACTTGAGCCACTGTATCGGCTTGGTTATACGAATAACCAGCAAAAAGTTGCGAATACAAACTTACTATTTGGACTATTGGTTTCTTAACCGCGCTCAAGAACGAGAATTGTTGAGTAGCTTGATATTCAATTTCTTCTCGCGTATTTGAGTAACCTGATTCTTCAATAAAGGCTTTGACGTTACTTGATAATTTGTCACCAGACATCATAGCAACAGTTGCAGCCCCCATTGAAGTACCAAATGGTACGATTTCAACTTTCGAATTTTCTTTAATTAGATACTGAATCCAAGCTTCAATATCGCCTTTATCTAACCAGCCATAACCAACGAAGTTTCCTTCAGATTTTCCGTGACCTCTATCGTCGACTGTTAGAACGTTATAACCTTGCTTTAAGAACATGTCGGAATATGGGTACATACTTGTTCGATTAACTCTAAAACCGTGAATCACAATAATGGTTTTATTCGTCTTTTTTGCCGCCGGAACATATTCGGCTTTTAGTTTTAAACCATCATTTTTGATCGAGACTTCTTCTCCGCGTTTTTTATAGGCGGACAAATAACTCTCAACCATTGGTTTTAATACTTTTTTTTGTTCAAAGGTGTAATCGCGATTGTTTTTTTCCTGTCTTACTTCGGCGACGTAAAAAAAGTAACCTGCGCCGACAATAATGACTACGATTAATACAATAATGATGTTTCTGATGAATTTAAGCATAAATAACATTTTACCCAGTTTTATTGTGTTTAATATAATAAATAGTGTATGTTTCCAGAGAGATTACGACAATTACGAAAAGGGAGAAATTTAACCCTTCCTCAACTGGCTGAAGCTTTAAATAAAGCGGCTGGAAAAAACGAGGCTAAAAACTCTGGAAACCAGATTGGGAATTGGGAGCGTGGGGAGCGTGAGCCTAATTATCACGAACTAATTAAGTTAGCAGATTTTTTCGATGTTTCAGTTGACTTTTTGGTCGGACGCATCAAACAAGACACGGTGGATTTACTTCAAGTAATGTTCGTTAATGATATTAAGTATCAAAACCAAACATTCACCAATGTCGACAAATACAACATTATGAATTTGATTTCCAATTATTTCAATAAAAACGACACCTCGATCAATCAATACTTTGATAATCAAGGAGATCTTTTTGATGGACAATCCTTCTAATTTTTATATCGAAAAATTAAAAGTTTATAGAGATATTTTTAAAGAATTCTCAGAAATTAAAACCCGAATTAATTCAGCTATAGCTGCGGACACTCAAATATCTCAAAGACAAATTCCGGGGGAACTTTCTACTCCTTTATCGATAGACGAAAAGAACTTGCTAAAAATTGCAAATGGTTTTGCAGATGATGAACCCGAAAAATTAGGATACCTATTTGAACTAGATACTATGCTTAGCAGTTTTAGAGATTATCTAATTTCCCAATATGGAATGTTTGGCTATGTTTCTCAAAGTTATGCGAAGAATCTAGCTGATTACATCCAGACGCAAAATGTGATTGAAATTATGGCGGGAAATGGGTATTTGTCCGCCGGAATCTATGCCTATGCTAAAGATATCAATATTCTTGCAACCGACAACTTTAATTGGGAAAATCAAGGAGTGAATCCAAATCCAGTTTTCCCAGTTGAAAACAAGGAAGCAATTCGAACGCTTGAACAGAATTTAAAAATAGAGATCCCGGCAACCGTTATTATGAGTTGGGCTCCAGATACAACGACAGCCGACTTATTGGTTTTGGAATATTTAAGGCATTCAGGATTTTTCTCAACGCAAGGCAATCAATTTATTGTAATCGGTGAAAAGAATGGGGCTACAAATTCTCGTCAATTCTGGAAAAAAGCTAACCTCTCCGAAATTAGAGAAGTTTCTAACCACATTCAGCACTTCGACTTAATTGATGATCGAGCATATTCAGTTAAATAAATACCACCCGTAAAACGGGTGGTATTCACTGCGGCTATAAGCCTTAATACCGACTACGCCTCAAGACGTTGACTGTCCAAGGCCCAGTCGTAATGTCTTTGTCTCTTTG
>JAISIV010000098.1 GCA_031261865.1 Lactobacillaceae bacterium
GAGCTTTTATCTTCGCGTCTATACTACCTTCGTCATCGGTTAAAAACAAGCGCGTTGGAACTAAAGAATAACTACCACCTTGCTCGTAATTTTGAATTTTCCCAATTAGACGGATAACTTGTCCATTTTTAATTTGTCGGAATTCAGGATTTTGAAAAACAATCGACTTCCAGACCGTGATTCGGATTGTGGCTCCTCGATCCTTGAGATCAAAATAAACATGCCCCGCAGGAGAAGGTTTAAAACCACTAACTTCGCCGACAATTGAAACGTTATTCAAAAAAACATCTCCACTAAATAATTGGGAGATGTAGTTTGAAACCTGAGACGGACTATAAAAATTGTTTTGAATGTCATCCATTATTTTTAACGTATTGTCCTAATAAACCGTTGACGAAAACTTTTTCATTTTCATCCCCGTAGTCATCAATTAAATGAACTGCCTCATCGATGGCAACTTTGGTTGGAATATCAATCCGCTCATCAATCTCATAAATAGCTAAACGGATGATACTTTTGCCGACAAGAGAAATTCTCGAGGCGGACCAGCCATCTTTTAATAAATTGTCATATCGAGCATCAAGGTCGGAAAACATATTAGAAATACCATTAACCAACACATCGTAATATTCATCGACAGCATGATCCTCAAATAACATATCTTTTAAAGACATCTTATTTTGGTCCGGTTGCACCTGTAACGCAAAAAGAGCTTGGAAAGCTCTTGTACGTATTTCATGTCTATCTAGATTACTTGTCATCTTCACTCTTGCTGGTTTTCTTTGCTGAAGCAGTCTTTACAACGTAGTTTTCAATTACTAAATCAACGTTTTTAACATCCAAATCAGTTGACTGGTTAACAGCAGTCTTTACCGCTTCTTGAATGCTAATGGCAGTTTTAGGAATATTTACTCCAAATTCCAGAGAAACATGAATCAAAAAGTTCAACTTTCCATCCGGATCTTGAGTGACATCAACACCTTTTGCTTCATTTGCTGATTTACTAATTAAAGAGTTTGCACGTTCGTAGACTGTACCATGCAAATTAACAACGCCTTTAATGTCCTTAACTGCTAATGATGCAATTGCCTCTAAAGCAATAGCGGAAACATATGTGGCACCGTCAACTTGACTACTGTTTAAAAGAAAGTTTTTTGGATTGTTTAAAGTCTTAGTTTGATTGCCAAACATTATGCACGTTCCTTATAAGTTCCACCGTTATCGGTGTTAACAACAATCTTGTCACCAACGTTAACAAAATCAGGGACAGTAACAGTTACTCCAGTTTCTAGAGTTGCTGGCTTTCCACCACCGTTTGCAGTAGCACCTTTAATTCCAGGTTGAGTGTCAGTAACTTCAAGAATTACAGTTTGTGGAAGTTCAACATCCAAAATTTCGCCTTGGAATGAAGAAACCTTGACTTCCATTTCGGGAAGCAAGAACTTTAGTGCGTCTTGAATTTGGTTTGCTGCGATTTCAGTTTGTTCATAAGATTCAGTGTCCATGAAAATGTAATCATCCCCTTGGGCATAGAGATATTGCATTGGACGAGTCGAAACAACAGCTTCTTCTAACTTATCACCGGGACGGAAAGTAACATCGTTAACAGCACCAGTACGTAGGTTACGCAACTTTGAACGAACAAAGGCTGCACCCTTTCCAGGTTTAACGTGTTGAAATTCGATAACTTTCCAAAGACCTTGGTTGTATTCCAAAGTCAAACCAGTTTTTAAATCATTCATTGTAATTGCCATAATTAATTGCTCCTTAAATAATCTCTTTTAATTCTACCAAGTTACGCCATTTAATTGTAATTTTCTAAAAAATCGAGTGCCTCTGGAATTGTGTCAGCCTTAAAAAGAAAACTCATATCTCTTTGTTCAGCAAATTGATATTCAACAATTTGTTCCAAAAATCCCATCAAGGGGTCATAAAATTTGTCAACATTTAAAAGAACAATCGGCTTATGAATCAAGTTGATTTTATTCCAACTGATAACTTGAGAAAATTCCTCTAAAGTCCCAAAACCACCGGGCAAGGCAATAAAACCATCCCCTAAACTAATTAAAGCTTCTTTTCTCTCATCCATTGAATGGACTTGAATAAGTCTGGTTATTTGATACTCATTGATTTCTTCTTCAGCTAAATTTTTGGGTGACACTCCAACCACTCGGCCACCCTTTTGCATAACTTCTGTCGCTAATAACCCCATAAGGCCATCTTTGCCACCACCATAAACAACTTCATAGTCTTTAGAAGCTAAAGCATGAGCTAATTCAATGGTTTTTTGTTGATATTCTGGCTTACTACCGTCCCTGGAACCCATGAAAACCGTAATCGATTTGAGATTTGTCATAGCACTATTGTATTAGTTATAATAGTAGGCAGATTAACTAGTTGGACTAGTTCCCAATAAATTTTTAGAGGTTCATAAATGGAAAAAATAGACATTAAAGACGATGAAGTCGCCATCTTTGCCGTAGGTGGATTAGGCGAAATCGGAAAAAATACTTATGGAATCCAGTACAAAGACGAAATAATCGTCATTGATGCTGGTGTTAAATTCCCTGAAGATGACTTGTTAGGTGTCGATTACGTCATTCCTGACTATACATATTTAGTAGAAAACATCGACAAAATCAAAGGTCTCTTCATCACCCACGGTCACGAAGACCACATCGGTGCCATTGGCTTTTTCTTACAAGCAGTTAATGTGCCGGTGTATGCGCCACCACTAGCTCTAGCTTTAATCAAAGGAAAGCTAGAAGAACGCAAGATGCTCCGCAACGCCAACTTGAATGAGATCAATGAGGATTCAGTTTTCAATTTCGACAATATTAAAGTTGATTTCTTTCAAACCACTCACTCAATTCCGGATACTTTAGGAATTGCTGTTCATACTCCGGCTGGGGTAGTAGTGGAAACTGGTGACTTTAAGTTCGATCTGACACCTGTTACCCATCAGCCACCTAACTTGCAACGCATGGCAAAACTTGGTTCTGGAGGTGTTTTAGCATTAATGTCTGATTCAACTAATGCCGAGCGCCCTGAATTTACAAAATCAGAAGCTTGGGTACAAAAATCAGTTGAACAAATTTTTGATAGAACGACCAAAGGACGTATTATCTTTGCTACTTTCGCTTCGAATATGAGTCGTGTAAAAATGGCCATGGAAGCTGGTGTACGTCACGGCAGAAAGATTGCCGTCTATGGTCGCTCAATGGAAACAGCCGTTCGTAATGGACGTGAGTTGGGTTATCTAGATGTTCCTGATGAATACATGTTGGAACCACAAGATTTGAAAAAAACACCTGCCGATGAAACTTTGATTATGTCTACCGGTTCTCAAGGTGAACCAATGGCAGCCCTTGCTAGAATCGCTGCCGGTACTCATAAACAAATTAAGTTGCAACCTGGAGATACGGTAATATTCTCTTCTAATCCAATTCCTGGTAATACGGCTTCAGTAAACAAAGTTATCAACGAATTAGAAGAAGGTGGAGCTAATGTAATTTACGGTTCTATCAATAACATTCATACTTCTGGTCACGGTGGTCAAGAAGAACAAAAGTTGATGCTTAGTTTAATTAAGCCTCAAATCTTCATGCCAGTTCACGGTGAGTATCGAATGCTTAAAATTCATGGTAAATTAGCAACTGATGTCGGTGTTGATCCTGATAACGTATTTATCCAAGAAAACGGAGATGTTCTTGCAATCAGTAAAGAACGTGGCGCCCGTGTTGCTGGTCACTTCCCTGCCGAAGATATTTACGTCGATGGTTCTAGAATTGGTGATATCTCAAGTGCTGTCGTTCGTGAACGCCAAAAGTTGAGCCAAGATGGTTTAGTTGTCATAACAGCCACAATCAACATGGAGACAAAAGAAATTTTGTCTGGACCTGATTTCTTAAGCCGTGGATTTATCTATATGCGTGAATCCGGCGACTTAATTAATGAAGGTCGTAAAGTCGCTTTCAACGTTATTTTAAAAGCCATGAACCAAGACGGTGCCAACGAAGCAAGCATTCGCGACGCAGTCGTTGAAGAAATGGGTCGATACCTGTTCAACAAAACTGCTCGCAGACCGATTGTTATTCCAACTTTGATTCGAGTTAAATAAATACCACCCGTAAAACGGGTGGTATTCACTGCGGCTATAAGCCTTAATACCGACTACGCCTCAAGACGTTGACTGTCCAAGGCCCAGTCGTAATGTCTTTGTCTCTTTG
>JAISIV010000100.1 GCA_031261865.1 Lactobacillaceae bacterium
ATGCTTCAGGAGCACTAACGTCGTATCTACCGCTACGGCAAGAAATTATGCAAAAGAATAATCAAAGTCATAATTTCGTCTTTATTAATAAAGATGGCAAGCCGATAACGACTGGCGGTGTGGAATACGTGGTCAACAAAATTTCAAAAAAATTTCCTAAACTAGGTAGGATGCATCCCCATGAATTAAGACATTCATTTGCGACTCATTTACTTGAAAATGGTGCTGATATCCGAGTTGTGCAAGAATTATTAGGGCATTCAAGTTTGTCGACAACACAGATTTATACACACGTAACTAGTGATAATCTAACTAAGAACTATAATAAATACTTTCCGAGGGCGAAAAAATGACAGTTGAAATTAAAAACGAAATCGTAACAGTAAAAATTGAAGAACTTGGCGCTGAAATTGTCTCAGCCGTAAATAATGCTGATGAATTTGAATACATCTGGCAGGCCGATCCTGAAATTTGGGCACGCCACGCTCCTAACCTATTTCCAATTATCGGTACTTTAAAAGATGGCAAAACGATTATTGATGGCGTTGAATATGAAATCCCTCAACATGGCTTTGCTCGCGATATGAAGTTTAAAGTTGTGGAATCCGATGATCTTCGCGCTGTCTTTGAACTTAAATCAAGTGCAGCTACTAAAAAAATGTATCCATTCGACTTTGTATTAAGAATCGTTTATGAACTTGATGAAGAAAACCTCAATATTCAATATCAAGTCGAAAACCCTTCAAATAACGAATTGTTATATTCGATTGGTGGACACCCAGCATTCAACATTGAACTGGGTAAAGCCACTCTAGAATCCAATTACGCATACAACACGTATCGTTTAGACAATAAGCATCTCGTTGACTTTGAGGAAATTGCTTCTAAATCTCCAATTAACGGTGTTGAAATTAAGCATCGCGAATTCAATAATGATGCTTGGATTGTTGATACTTTTAGACCAAGTATTTTTACAGTTAAAGAAAATAAGTTGCACACGGTAACTGTCGTTTCAAATGCACCCTATACAGGTGTTTGGACTACTAATACTTCTAATCCTGGTGATTTTATTGCCGTTGAACCTTGGTGGGGCGTAGCTGACACTAATGACACAACTGGTGTCTTCGAAGATAAAAAAGGGTTACAAAAAACGCCTGCCGGACAGACAGACGTTTATGATTGGCAAATTAGTTTCGACTAATTAAATTATTTCTTGCTAAGCCAATATTTAATCCCAAAGGGAACCATTGTTTCGGTATTGGTGATAATCCGCTTGAAGTTTTTGCGGTGAGCGTAGAAAGCTACGGCCGTTGAAATCAAGGCAAAGACAATTAGTTGACTTTCCTTGTAATAAAAGATGGCCATGATTGTCCCAAAAGTAAATGTTCCCATACTTGCCACAGAAACCATGGAAGTTAGGAATATAAGACTGACTATTGAAATAATCAGTAACCCAGCAAAGCTAGGATTAAAAGCAAAGATAACGCCAAATGATGTTGCAACTGCTTTTCCACCGTGAAATTTCAAGAAGATGCTGTATACGTGACCAACGACGGCAAACAAACCGATGTATAAAACATAATTGTTTAAACTTCCGGCAAAAGTCATTGGTAGATAAACGGCTAGAAATCCTTTGAAGATATCTAAAAGCATCGTGATTGTTCCAGGTACAACTCCTAAAGTTCTAAAGGCGTTTGTAGTTCCAATGTTTCCGGAACCGGAAGTGCGGATGTCTTTTTTATAAATCAGCTTCCCGATCCAAAAACCTGGCATCAAAGACCCTAATAAATAGGCGATAATCGCCCAAGTGATAAAAGAAATAATCATAATTATTCCATTCTATATGGTTTGTGTATGATAGACAATGAAAAACTTATGGCAAAAAACGAAAAAGTAGAAAATACATACGACGCAAATTCAATAAAAATTCTTGATGGTCTTGAAGCAGTTCGTGTCCGTCCTGGAATGTATATCGGTTCAACTGATGGAAGAGGACTTCACCATCTTGTTTGGGAAATCGTCGACAACGCTGTCGATGAAGTCCTAGCTGGATATGGAGATGAAATTAACGTTGTTATTCATAATGACAATTCGATTACTGTAGTCGATCACGGACGTGGAATGCCTACTGGTATGCATGAATCTGGAAGGCCTACTCCGGAAGTTATTTTGACTGTCCTCCACGCTGGTGGAAAATTCGGGCAAGGTGGATATAAAACTTCCGGTGGTTTGCACGGAGTTGGTTCCTCAGTTGTTAACGCGCTTTCAGAATCGATGACTGTTGAAATCAATCAAAACGGCCATAAATTCGTTGAACATTTCAAAGATGGTGGAAATCCTGATGGAACCCTTGTAGATATGGGTGAAACTAAAGATGCGACTGGAACGACAATTACTTTCAAACCAGACGCAACTATTTTTTCAACTACTACTTACAAATTCCAAATCATTGCCGACCGTCTACGCGAATCTGCTTTCTTGTTGGCAGGTACTAAAATCACGCTTACCGATGAACGAGTAGAACCAAGTAAAACCGAAACTTACTTCTACAAAGATGGTATTAAAGAATTCGTTAGCTACATCAATGATGGTAAAGATACGATTGGCGAAGTAATGTATTTTGACGGCACTACCCAGGGTATGGAAGTTGAAGTTGCTGCTCAATATAATGACGGTTATTCAGAAACGGTTTTATCATTTGTCAACAACGTTAGAACTCCCGGTGGTGGAACTCACGAAACTGGTTTACGTTCTGGACTAACAAAAGCTTTCAATGATTACGCTCGAAAAGTCGGTCTCTTAAAAGAAAAAGAAGCTAACTTAGATGGTTCAGATATCCGGGAAGGAATGTCTGCCGTTATTTCTATGCGTGTGCCTGAAGATTTGCTCGAATTCGAAGGACAAACTAAAGATAAATTAGGTACTGGTGTTGCACGTTCAGCTGTCGATTCAATTATTTCTGAACAATTTGGTCGCTACTTGATGGAAAACGGAGATTTTGCTCAAAGTCTTGTCCGCAAAGCAATTCGTGCTCGTGAAGCTCGTGAAGCGGCTCGTAAAGCCCGTGATGAATCTCGTTCCGGTAAGAAAAAGGGAAGTAAAGAAACACTGTTGTCTGGAAAGTTAACCCCAGCGCAATCTAAAGATGCTTCTAAAAATGAATTGTTCTTAGTCGAAGGTGATTCAGCCGGCGGTTCTGCAAAACAAGGTCGCGATCGTAAGTATCAAGCCGTCCTTCCTTTGCGTGGAAAAGTCTTGAATACCGAAAAGGCCAAGATTGAAGACATGATGAAAAACGAAGAAATCAGCACTATGATTTATACCATTGGTGCTGGCGTTGGTTCATCATTTAATCCTGAAGATTCTGCTTACGACAAAGTTATTATCATGACTGACGCCGATGTTGATGGTGCACACATTA
>JAISIV010000127.1 GCA_031261865.1 Lactobacillaceae bacterium
TTCCATAAAACAAGTAAGTGATGTCCGTTAACAGCACCTGCCTTGCCCCGTGCTCTTCAAATTCGCGGTTTAAAATATTTTTCTTGACGCTATTTTCCGCATTCGCTTTCGCTATTCTTTTGTAAGGATTCGGCTTTCTTATTGGACAAAATAAGTTGAATTTACGCATCAACCGCGAAATTTTCTTACGGTTCATGCGGATTCCTTGGTGAAGCAGGCGCATATGAATACTTCGACTTCCTTTCGCATAACCGCGGAATTGATAGGCAGCAAGAATCTTCTCAAATTCCACTCTGTCGCGTTCCTCGCGCGTTTGGCGTATGGGTTCTCGCTTCCGCCAGTTGTAATAACCAGAGCGCGAAACACCCGCTAATTCGCACAGGAGCTCGATCGAAAGCTCATTATTGTCGTGTGCAGTTACGGTTTGGATGAGTTGGAATTTTTCTTGGGTGGTTGTTTCGTTTGCCATAATGCCCTCCGTTCGATAAAATCGATTTTTTTTAGAAAGTCATTCTCTTGTTCAAGTAGGGCAATTTTGTGTTTTAAGTACGCTAATTCCTGTTCAGGAGTGCGTTCGATCTTGCGCGGACGGCCCGATGAAGTTGCACGTTGGTCTTTAAATCCCTGTGCGCGAGCAGCTTGTTTCCGCGTCCTACGCGGAAATTCTTTCATGCGTTCTTTTCCCAAAACTTGCGTATTGAAGTCAAACCATTAATTTTTAAAACTATGTAAGGGGGCCGGAATCCTCCCCCCGCGAATAATAAACGTCGTACTTGATCGAGGATTAACTTTCATAATTGGCGCTGTTCCTAACAAGCCACCTAATTCCACTTCATCTCCAACCTTGCCAGGAGCAGGAATAATTCGCACTGCAGTCGTTTTTTGATTAATAACACCAATAGCCATTTCATCGGCAATGATTGCTGAAATTGTTGCTGCCGGAGTAGTTATGGGAATTGCAATCATATCTAAGCCAACAGAACAAATTGCCGTCATTGCTTCTAATTTTTCTAAATTTAAAGATCCTGATAAAACTGCCTCGATCATCCCCGCATCTTCAGAAACAGGGATAAAAGCGCCAGATAATCCGCCAACATGATTGCAAGCCATCACCCCACCTTTTTTCACAGCATCATTAAGTAAAGCCAAAGCTGCCGTAGTCCCATGCGTCCCTACTTGCTCTAGACCCATTTCTTCTAAAATTTGAGCCACTGAATCTCCAATTGCTGGCGTTGGTGCTAAAGAAAGATCAACAATCCCAAATGGAACTCCTAATTTCTGCGAAGCCATTTGACCAACTAACTGGCCCATCCGAGTAATTTTAAACGCTGTTTGTTTCACCGTTTCCGCAACCAAGTCCAAACTAGCAGCAAAACCGATCTTTTCTAGGGAACGTTTCACTACTCCCGGACCAGATACTCCCACATTTAGAACTACATCAGCTTCTCCCACTCCGTGAAAAGCTCCAGCCATAAACGGATTATCTTCAACAGCATTAGCAAAAACAACAAACTTAGCACAACCTAGTTTACTTTTTTGGCCAGTTTGCTTAATAATTTCTCCTAAATCACGAACAGCATCCATATTAATCCCAGATTTACTGGAAGCAACACCAACACTAGAACAAACAAACTCAGTTTGAGTCAAGGCTTCAGGAATCGAATTAATTAAAATCTGATCTCCTTTTTGATACCCTTTAGAAACCAATGTCGAAAAACCGCCAATAAAATCGACTCCGACATCTTTAGCAGCTTGATCAAGAATTTTAGCAAAAGGGAGATAATCATTTTCTTTAGTCGCCGCCCCAATAATTGAAATCGGCGTAACCGAAATTCTCTTATTAATAATAGGAATTCCTAGTTCTTCTTCCAAATCTGATCCTACTTTAACTAAATTTTTTGCCTTAGAAGTAATTTTTTGATAAATTTTTTGGCAAGCTAAATCAATATTGGAGTCAATACAATCAAGTAAAGAAATTCCCATCGTAATAGTTCTAATATCAAGATGTTCTTCTTCAATCATCTTGATTGTTTCTAAAATATTTTTTGCATCCACTATTTTATTCCTTACCTATATTTTATGCATCGCCGAAAAAATTTCTTCATTTTGAATTCTAATAGTCAAACCTAAGTTTTGGCCAGTAACAGTTAATTCTTCTTGTAGCTTACGAAAATCAACTTCTTCATCTTTTTCCACCAAAATAATCATCGTAAAAAAATCATCCATCAATGTCTGACTTAAATCAACAATATTTAAATTATTTTGAGCTAATTTTTCTGTAACTTGAGCCACAATTCCCACTTTATCTTTGCCAACAACTGTAATAATCGCTCTCATTTTTTCCAACTTTCTTAAAAACAAATATCAAAGTAAACGCCGTAAACATTGATGCTTAGTTTCTGGCTTAAACCATGTTTTACGATGCTTACTATTCAAAACTACTTTTTCCTATTTGCTAGCTCTGGAATCGCTAAAGAGCCAGACGTATAAATTCCAACCAGGATTACAATCCAAGTTAAAAAATTCATCGATAAATTTTTAACAAATACAGCAGCAACAAGTACTCCGCAAATGCCACCTCCAATT
Source organism: Lactobacillaceae bacterium (assembly GCA_031261865.1). Lineage (GTDB taxonomy): Bacteria > Bacillota > Bacilli > Lactobacillales > Lactobacillaceae > Oenococcus. The sequence goes on from JAISIV010000127.1 coordinate 2,587, forward strand.
AATAACCATAAATCTTGATTCTGAAACATTTTTTCCCGAGAAAAATTAATAACATTAACTGGCATTAAAGCCGCACAAGAAGTCATCATAATTGGAAAAGCTGCTAATGGTTTCATTCCTAGCAAATAAACCATTACCATACACGGAGCATATAAACCAACGCCAGCACTCATCAATCCTCCTAAAATAAAATTACCAACGATTCCAATAATTAATTTACTGCCCGTTAACCCATTAGCAAAATTCCCCTTTGATAAAAAATTAATTAAACCAATTTTTTGAAAAATCAGCAGCAGACTTGTTATCAACATTGCCAGCGACATTATCAGTTTAATTTTTTGGCTTAGAAATTTACTAATCACTTTTGAACCAAAAAAAGAACCAATCATTGCCGCAATAACCAAAGAAAAGAAAGTTAAAGCTTCAACCTTCACAACTTTTGTAAAAAAAAGAGCTTCAACAATTGTTGGTAAACAATGCATCACATTAAGAGTTCCTGGCAATAGTCGAGGATTTTTCAAATATTTTGTGAAATTAAATAAAGAAGTTGTTACTAAAAAACTGCCAATCCCTAAAGTATCTAAAAAATCAGCAATAAATCCTATTCCAAGCGCCTGAATCGTTAGTTTGGGCTTTTTGCTGAATTCTATTTTTTCTGCCCGTAAAATAACTATTACCGTCAATAGTGCTAAAATAAGCAA
>JAISIV010000035.1 GCA_031261865.1 Lactobacillaceae bacterium
TCTCCAAGGAGTTAAAAATACTGAACGAGTGTAGACCAGGTCGTTTTCACCAAAACTGACGGCGTCTTTAAAAATGAGGTCCTTAGCAAACCAAGATCCGGCGACAAAAATAATCCATATGGCGATAGTTGGAACTAGGTAATGGTATTTAAGTTTAATTTAATTGGTTTCTTGAGACTCTAAAAACAGTTTTGATTCATTCATGCATTTATTATCCGATTTTTACTTGCGAACATGTTTAGATTAATTAACCTGTTGAAGTTTTTCGAGTCTCGCTCACCCTCTAACGCCGTCCACTTTCAAAATATAAATTCGTGGCAAAGAAAAACCATCCCATTATCTTTGGGATGGTTGGAGGTGGTTCAATTTCTTTTCTAGGAACCTCTGCAAAATACTCAAAATACTTGTGAATACGGCATACATGACAGCAGCTAGTATCAGCATATTGTAAGTGTGGAATTTTTCAGCCCCGATTTGCTGAGCAAATAAAAATGGTTCAACAATTGTAATTGTCGACACAAGAGACGTATCTTTGAACAAACTAATAAAAGAATTCGACAGTGGCGGAATTGCAATTGGAGTTGCCTGAGGTAGCACGATGTGACGATAAACTTGAACATCCGTCATTCCATTTGAGAGGCCGGTTTCATACTGCGCTTTAGGAACGGAAATAATCGCTCCCCGAACTGATTCCGCACCATAGGCACCAACATTTAGGCTCAACACCACAATTCCAGCAACCCAAGCGTTACTGAAAACTTGAGGCAAACCATAATAAGCAATGTAAAGTTGAACGATAAGCGGTGTCGATCTAAAGAGCCAAATGTAAAAACGGATAATTATTTGCAGAACACCTAAAACCCATCCGTTACGGCGAGGCTTAGGGAAAGTGATGATTACTGCCGAAATAACCGCCAGCAATAAACCTAACGCAAAGGAAATTAACGTTAAAGGGAGCGCGACTTGAAAACCTTTTACAAAGAGGGTCGGCAAATATTCTATTGCGTCATGTATCAAAGAATTCATTACTTAGAAGTTAGATCCGCTTTAAAGAATTTTTCGGAAAGCTTTTTCAAAGTTCCATCTTTTTTAAGTTGAGTGATGGCTTTATTGATCTTCTTTTGAAGGCTAGTGTTTCCTTTCTTCAAAAGCGGGTATGAACCGACTGGCTTGATATATTTGTCCATATCAACTGACTTAACTTTAGCGTCTTTATTTTCATCGCGCCAAATTTGGTATGCTCCTAAATCATTCAAAGTACCTTCGGCGCGACCTGATTCAATTAAACTTGCGGCTTCAGTAAAGCCAGGAACTGAAATAATTGTGGCTCCAGCTTTTTTAGCAATTTGGCCAAAGTTAGATGAAGTTGATTGAGCAAATGCTTTGCCTTTTATATCTTTTAATGTTTTTAATTTTGAATCAGAAGGCAAAATCATCACTGTGTGTGAATACATATATGGCTTCGAAAATGTGTAAGCCTTGGCACGTTCTGCGGTCTTTCCAACGTTATTGAAGACAACATCGTACCTATTAGCATCAAGGCCAGCAATCAAAGAATCCCATTTAGTTTGGACATATTTAACTTTGAGACCTAGCTTTTTGGCAACTGCTTTAGCTACTTGAACATCGTATCCAGTTAACTTCCCGTCTTTACGATAACTAAATGGTGCATAAGTTCCTTCTAATCCAACTGTTAGAGTTCCTTTTTTTATTGTCTTAGTAGAAGCAGCACTTGCGTTAACACTGCCGAATACTGGTGCGGTTGTTCCTAATAGGGTAATAGCTGCCATTGCAGCAATAGAAATCTTTTTCATTTTTAAAATTCTCTTCTCTCTCATAAGTAATTATGTGATTCTAACGAATTAATTCGTTGTAATAAAAAAGCTATTTGTCTTGTAACGACAAATAGCGCTCGGTATAGCTCGAGCGCTTCAACAAGTTTGACATTTGTCGTAATTAAAAACCATCTCTAATATTTTACTCGTTTTTTATTCACACTACTTAATTACAATTAAATTATGAATTACTTATTTACTTTACCTCTAATCAAAACGCCGCCTTCCAAAGGTTTTGGCTTGTATTCTTTGACGCATATTGCCGTTTTAATCCTGATTACCCTTTTCATCATTTGGTTGGTCCGTGTATATTTACAATCTGATATCTTGGGCCGCCCTCAGATGCGCAAATGGATAGCCGTGGTCGCGATTGCTTCGGATCTTTTATTCCGCGAAGGCATCAGTGCAATGTTTGGACAATTCGATCCGACCTTGCTGCCATTACACTTATGCGGAATGAGTATGTTTATTATGGTTTGGGATGCCTTCAAACCAAATCGTCTTACTAGGTCCGTGCTCTATTCCTTCTCGCTTTGGGGTGCAGTTGCAGCACTCTTATTCGCAGATTGGGCAAACCGACCAATTCTAAATGTCTTTGTATGGCAAAGTTTCTTGGTTCACGCGCTACTAATTGCTTATCCAATGATGCTTTTAGTGAGTGGCGAGATGAAGCCAAGTTTCAAGGATATCCCTTGGTCACTTCTGTATTTAGTTGTTGCAGTCCCTATTGCAATTGGTGCCAACAATATTTGGGGGACGAATTTCTGGTTCCTAGCAAGTGGCTCAGCCGGTTCTCCACTTGAACCAATCTTAAAAGCAGTTGGTACTACTTGGTATATCCCAACTCTATTCGTATTATTAATGGTTCTGTGGTTGATTCTTTATCTACCATGGCAATTAACTTCTAAAAAGACAACGAAAGCTGTTGCTTAAGCAACAGCTTTTTTATATTCCATTCTTACAAGGTGCATGCCGTCTTTAATCTCCTCGGTTTGATCAGTTAATTGAAAACCATTGTGCAAATAAAAATTAACCAAACTTGTTTCTTCTTGAATTGTGTCTAGCTCGATTTTACTAACACTTTTAAATATTTCTTTTATCGCAGAGATAATTTTAGTCCCAATTTTTTGGTTTTGAAAATCAGGATCAACTCCTAAAATACCAATCCGAATTGAGGCATCGTCCAAACTTTGAACACCGATATAACCGACCATGGTTTCTTCTTCGAAAAATAAAAAAATCGATAATCGTCTCGTTTCATTCTTCTTGAAATATCATCTTCAGTTTCTAAATACGGTGAAGTACTTTTGTCTTGGTATTTCTCAAATATTTTTTCAAATGACTTTCGTTGTAAATTAAGTATTCCGGTTATATCTGCAATACTAGCTTCAACTAATTCCATTTCATTCCTCAATTTGGGGCAAATCATCTGTTCCGATACGACTGGAACTGTCGACACCGTCAT
>JAISIV010000103.1 GCA_031261865.1 Lactobacillaceae bacterium
CAAGCTCCTTTTTCTCAAGTTGCTCGCGTGCAAATTGCTGTTCCTGAGTATGGGGATGGATTAGACATACCAAGTGCCACTATTAAATCCGACTCAAATTTGACTACATTTTCGGCTGATTCAACTTCATCTGATACCCAAAGTCCCCAAACACAACAACGGCCAAAAACCGAAAAAGATCTTCATAATGCGGAGATCAAAAATAAGATCGCTCATATGCTTGGAATTGGACTCCCAACCCAAGAAGAACTAAAGGCATCTTATATGTCACCCGTTCAAAATATCAATTCCGAAAACTCAGCAGTAGTTCAAGCTGGTGTAAACGTGGATTCCCTAATTACAGCTAATGCATCTTCTCAACAGATGGTTTCTCAAATCACTAACGAACAAATTGTCAACAATACAATTAGTCAAGGGATGAAAGAACAAGTAATCAAACCATTAACTCTAGATGATTTGATAAACAATAACATCAACTCACAAGTAGTTCCAACACCCGAACCAGTTCAACCACAAAACATTATTAGCTTAAATGAGCCAATAAATCCTCAACCGGTTACCGTTCAACCTCAACCAGAGCCAGTTGCCCCAAACACACAAACATTCGGTCCGAGCGTGGCCGATATTATTCAAAATATCAATCAAACACCGCAACAAGATTTGCAAGTTAGTCAAGAAGTACAACCCGTTGTAGAAGCGCAAACAACACAAATGGATGTAGAGACGGTAGATTCTACTGCAGACAATAATGAAATTGGTTTAGTGTCACAAGTTGAAATGTCTCAATTACCAAAACCATTAACACCTGAGGAATTTGCTCAATCGCTTTTAAATAATACGATTTCTCTTGCAAACTCTAAAAATGCTTCAGACAAACTAGAACAAAGTCAAAGCCAGAGCCAACTATTGGTTGACCAGGTGCAAGCAAACCATCCAGTGTCAACATTTAACGTTGTCTTCAATACTCAAGAAATTCAATTCCAAGAATCTCAAGTAGCTAGTTTTGAAACGACAACGTCCCTCCCCGTATTGCCCGAAAATCAACAAAATGGCTTTGATATGAGCACTTCAATGACGGCACCCATCAATCCAAACGTTGACCCACTAGACTTCTTACATTCCTTAAATCATCGTATTAACGAATTTACAGAAGTCAAATAAAAAATCCAACTTTTTAAAAAGTTGGATTTTTTTATGAATTAAGCTTCAAGGATTTTCTTGTCGACAACTTTAAGATTTTCATCTAAATCGTATACCCAAGGTTGTCCGTTAGCGATTTCTACGCCCATGATGTCATCATCAGAAATTTCTTCAATGTGCTTAACTAATGCACGAAGAGAGTTACCGTGAGCGGCGATAATAACGTTCTTACCTGCTTTAAGATCTTTAGAAATCTTTTCGTCCCAATAAGGCAATACGCGTTCAAGAGTAACCTTAAGATTCTCACCCATAGGAAGTTCTCCTTCAGGTACGTTGTAATAACGACGGTCAAAAGCTGGATAAGTTTTACCATCGATAGTTACAGTTTCTTCAACATCTTCCAACAATGGAGGAAGTGTGTCGTAAGAACGACGCCATAGTTGAACTTGATCTGCACCCCATTTTGCACGTGCATCATCTTTGTTAAGACCTTGTAAGGCGCCATAGTGACGTTCGTTTAATTGCCAAGCTTTTTCTTCTGGAATCCAAAGTTGATTTGCTTCTTCAAGTGCATAGTGCAAAGTAGTGATTGCACGTGTAAGTACTGAAGTATAGGCTTGATCGAATTCGATGCCTTCAGCAGCTACTGCTTGACCAGCTTTCTTAGCTTGTTCAACTCCAACTGGACTCAACTTAGTGTCGATCCAACCATTAAATAAATTTAAAGCATTCCATTCACTTTGACCGTGACGGATAAGAACTAATTTTGCCATTTTATCTCCTTATTTCAACTCTTTCATTATAAAACACTAATGAATTAACAAACGCCAGAACTTGGCAAATGGATTCCAGTTCTCGGTTAGTGTTTGCTTGGAATAAAGAGGAACTGTTATATCTTGACTGATGCCGTAAAGTTTTTCGGCCTCAGAAACATTGTTAACTCTGGCCATTAAAATATCATTCGAGTCCATCTGGGTAATTTTTGTGTTGAAATTCCCAACATCCACCGAAGGAACGGTTTTCGGATTGGAACTACGAACCCAAATATTGACCTTGTCCTTCACATATAACTTAGTAGACGTCTGTACAGTATTCATCAAATCAATAGATTTAGCACCATCAATTTGTTGTCCGGGATAAAAAGTAAATGTGTGTCCTGCCAAATCGGCATCGATAACAAAGTTTTTAGTTAAAGTCCAAACTGGACCCGGATCAAAGTTCCAGGCGGCTCCGTTGAGCGTTGTAGCGATAAACTCTCGCCCTGTCGACTTATTTCTAAACAATCCCGTTAAGCTGATTCCTCCTTTTTGCGAAGTACCAGTTTTAGGAGCTATTGCCTCGATATTCGCATAGCCGTTTAAGTTATAAACCCGATTAATGTTGTTGATGGTTGTGACGTGAAGATTCCCGTCAGGCGTCGTTATGTCGTTAGAATCGAATCGTTCGATTGATTGAGGATAATCTTTAACTAGTCGATATGTTATCGTGGCAAGAGCCTTAGCCGATAATTGGTTTTCATCTTTTTTCTTTAATCCTTTCGGTGCGAGCGTCAACATGTTTTCAGTTGACAAACCCGTGGAATTATAAATTTTATATTCTTTTTCGGGGATTCCAAAAGATTTCAATGTCTTATTGGCTAGGGTCACAAACTTAGCTTGGTTTCCAGCAACAAGGTTTCCGAGAGTAGCGGCCGCTGAATTAGCAGAGAGGTTCAGCATATAGCTATAAAGCGTTGCTACGGAATATTGTTCATTCAAAAGCGGGATATTTGCTAAATTCGATCCTAATCCGGCAGTGATAACTATTTGCGGTGGAGTTACTTTTTGATCCCATGTAATTTTGCCTTCTTTAATGGCTTTTTGAACAAGGTATGCGGTGATTAACTTAGAAGTCGAACCGTTATGAACTAACTTGTGTTCGTTATGTGACATTAAAACTTGTCCTGTTTGATAATCAACCACTATCGAGCCACCAACAGTCGTTCTCATTGGCAGTGGTTTAGCGGACATCATCGAATTGCGGCTGTTTTTTGGGCCAATATTCACTGCTAGTGCTACAAACAATGAAACAACCGATAGGACAACAAAAAGTTCGACAAATATCGCTAATACTTTTTGTCCAACTGACAGATTTGGCCTATTGGAAAGTCTTGCTTTTTGAAGGGCATTCTGTTTTTTAGGTTTTTTAGGTCTTCTATTTCTCATTTCGCCCTCCTAATTAATAAACTATCCACCGCCAGAATTTAATCAGTGGATTCATTTCCGTTGTTGAACTCTCTTCAGGTACTAGAATGACATTATCTTTGTTTTTGGTTGAATACAAAAATTCTGCATTTGTAAGATTGTTAGCCTTCGTTTTGAATACACTTTTTTTGTTGACAGAAGTTAAGGTCCAATTATTTTCAATTGGATTAAAACTAATCTCCCCTTTATTTCTAGACCAATAATTAATTGAGTCGTTAGCTACCAGATTTATTTTATTTGCTGTAGTCTGTAGAACGTTTACGTAACTCGCGCCAAGAGCGACTTGGCCAGCCGTCAACTTAATATCTTTCATTTTTTTGGTCGCAGAATCAATATCGGTTGACGCCGTCTGCCATGTTGTAAATGGGTCAGTATAATCCGAACCATTCATAACAACTGAAATGTATTTAGTTTGATTTTTTTTATTTTCAAACAAACCAGTAATCACCGATCCAGCTTTTTGAGACGATCCAGTTTTCGCTCCAATTAAATCGTAATTAGAGTTAATTGAATCAAGATAACTATTAATCCTTCTAGTGTAGCTATCTTGTTTGATATCACCGAAAATAACGTCGCCTTGATTAAGGACATCAATTACATTTGGATAATCATGAAAAAGTCTGTAAGTGATAGTGGCTATTCCCTCAGCTGAAATTTCATTCTCATCGTCGTCGGGGGCATTTGTAATTTTAGCTGAACCTAAGACTCCATTTTGCATTCCGGCCGCGTTAATAAAATGATATTGACCTTTTGGAATACCAAAACTTTTTGCTGTCTTATTCATTAATTCAGCAAAATCGGCTGGATTACCTGAGACGGCGTTCCCCAACAGAATAGTAGCAGCATTAGCCGACAAATTAATCGAGGCACTAAGTAGGTCTTTTACGGTGTATTTTTCTCCGACCATTAGCGGCACATTTACATAGTCTGTGTTTTGTGACAATTCTGAAACTGCTTCATCGGGCGAAATTCCTTGATTCCAAGAAAGCTTGCCTTCCTTTACCGCTTTATTAACTAAATAAGCAGTTAACAATTTTGAAGTTGAAGCATTTGCAAATTTGGCATTGATATTATTTTCGGCAATTATTTGACCAGTTTGAAAATCAACAACTAGTGAGGATTTGCTTTGATTTTTTAAAACTTGTGGGCGAGCATTTAATTTACTTGAAATTACTGTCTCGGGTTTGATATTAACTATCAGGCCGATGAGTGCAATAACAATCACAATTAATGTTAGTAAGGCCAGTAATTGTCTTTTTAGTATGCTTCTTTTGCTTGGACGGTAACGAGATTTTTGTCTGAACTGCGCTGATTGTGGGTTGTAAGCATTTACTTTCCGCGACCTACGTCTTTTGACCATTTAGTCCAATCCTCCATTTATGGGTAAAGTAATAATAAAACTGGTTAATTGTTCATTTGATTCAACTCTAATTTGCCCATGATGTTGCAAAATGATTCCTCGAGCAATTGATAAACCTAAACCGTTTCCGGATATTGATTTATTACGGGACTTATCAACTCGATAAAAACGATCGAATAACTTTTTCTGATCACTTTTGGCAATTGGTTCTCCATCGTTTTGAACATATATTTCAATGTTTTCGTCATTGATTTTAGTGGCTAATAATTTAATAAATGTGGCAGTCTTGGCGTATTTTAAAGCATTATTGATTAAGTTCATCAATACGCGCGCTAATTTATCAGGGTCACCAATAATTTTGATATCCTCCGGCTGGGTATAGACTTCCATAGTCATATTTTTCTCAACCACTTGCATTTCAAATTGAGCCATCAATTGATTAAGGAAATCGGAAATGTTCATTTCACTGTAATTGAAATTGTCGGTATTCAAATTTTGTGATTGAGTATATTCAAAAAGTTCTTCAATCATATTGCGCATGGTCTGAGATTGAGCAAACCCTTTTTTTGCAATATCAACAATCGTTTCAGGTTTTGCAGTTTCACCAGTATCTCTAAGAAAACTGAAGTATCCACCGATTGATGTCAGCGGGGTTCTTAAATCATGAGAAATATTCCCAACCAACTCGCGCTGGAGATTTTCGTTTGAGCGTTCGTTGTCGATAATCTTTTGTTTGCTGACTGATAAAAGGTTTATCTGTTCTAGTAATTTATCTGTTGGCTTATCTGAATAGCGAGCTATAATTGGCTCATTCAAACCATCTTCATTCATGATTTCTAAGCTATAAGTGATGTGTTCTAATTGAACTTTTCTAACTTGCGTCATCAAAAGCCAATAAAAAGCCCAACCGGTTCCGGCAAAAACCAACAAAACTATATAAAGATCAATACTAAAAATAGATAAGTTAAATTGAATCGTCGCCCCAGAACCGATAATAAAGCGGATCCCACCATTTTCAAGTGAAATAGCACCATGAATGATTGAGAGAATAAAAGAATCGACAATAAAATTAATTGCTAATAAAAGCAAAAAAATTACCAATGAAAAGGTAATTAATTTTCTGATATCTGTATTACTGAATCTCATTAACGAGACTCCACTTTATAACCAACACCCCAAACAGTTTGAACAACTTCATCTCCACCGGTTGCTTCTTTGATCTTATCGCGTAGATGACTTAGATGAACCATAACTGTTTTTGCAGAAACAACGGATTCGGTTTTCCAGACTTTTTCGAAGATTTCGTCGGCAGAATAAACTTGTCCTGGCTTAGATGCTAATAAATAAAGTATTCCAAATTCGAGAGCGGTAAGGCCGATTTCTTCTCCACCAGCAGTTTTAACTACGTGGGAATCTTTATTGATTGTGATAATTCCTAAATCAATAATTTCTGGTTCAGTATCTTGAACGCTATTTGTAGCACGACGCAAGATTGAGCGGATTCTTGCCATCAATTCAAGTGGGTTGTATGGCTTAGTTAGATAATCATCAGCACCTTTCATCAAGCCTTGAATTTTTTCAATTTCAGCATCACGTGCAGTAACGATAATTACAGGTACTTGAGATTCCTTGCGGACATTTTTAAGAACTTCTAGCCCGTCCATTCCAGGCAAATTCAAATCGAGAATGATTAAATCTGTATCGGGATTCATATTGAACTTAGAAATAGCAGCTTCACCAGTATCAGCCAGGATGTAATCATAGCCTTCATTTTCAAGATAGAGGCCAGTTACATCTGTGATTGCTGGATCATCTTCAACAACTAAAATTTTACTCATTATTTTTTAACTCCCTTTCCATATTTTTCACGGTATTGCAATGTAGCGTTTGTCGACAAAGGACCAATAACTAATAGGCCTTTTGGTAATCCTGATTTTGGCTTCCACCATCGGTAAATCGCAAAGAGAATAGCTGCAATAGCTGCAAGAGCAATTGGATTCAATGGAATGTTAATTGTTGATGGAATCAAGCTCATCAACAAGAATGCCCCTAGCCAAACAACAATCATCGCAATAACTGAAACTATCTTTATCCAAATTGGTTTTTTAGAAGCCCCGTCTTTGGGATTAGAAGAAACATATCTTGCAATCATCGTGTATAAAGCGCCAGTAATAAGTGAAATTCCAAGAATTGAAATGACCCCTAAACCGGCTTGTGCACTTTGTTTTGTACCAGATAATAATGTACTTACGGCGTAGAACAAAGAGAACATAATAGCTAGGGTTAAAGTTGTGTCAATAAATTCAGTTTTAAAGCTGAAATCAAAGACATTCTTACCACCCATAGGATCTTCTCTTTGCGCTTGCTTTACTGTACTAGTTCTTGCGGCTTGAAGGGCTCGTTGACGCCTAGCTGAGGCGCCTTTAGGGTCTTTGATATCTAGAACATATTCAGAAACTGTTCCGAACAGTTGTACTGCTGTCTTACCTTGTTTTTGTCCTTCTAAAAGTTGGGTAGAAGTTTGTTTTAAAACATCATCCAATTTTTCTGGAACAATTTTGTCATCTTTGGACAATTCTTTTTTTAAACGGAAAAGATAATCCTCATTTTTTTTGCTTAAATCGTTATTTGCCATAAATCTCCTTATAAAATTATATCTAAACATTAAGATTTAACAAAAGAAGTGCCTTTTAAATCTCAATTAATCCCCATTTTAAATAGGTTTAATCTTCCAACAATATCCTTGAATCATGAAAGGAGACAATAAACATGGTAGATAAAAAAGAAAACGAAGAAATCGAATCAACTAAAAAAGATTCCTCTCAAAGTAAACTAACTAAGGGTTTGATTGCCGGAGCTGCGGCAGGGCTAATCTTAGGAACTACAGGTACTTTGGCTGTTGAAAGAATCGTAGATAACAACAGTCCCCAACAATTCCAACAACAAATGGGCCCCGGTGGCAACGCTAACGGCGGCCAATTCGGAGGTGGTTTCCCAGGTGGAGATCGTCAAGGACAAACTGGACGTCCTGATTTCAATGATTCTAAAAACAACAAATCAGACGACAGTTCAGATGATTCATCATCTTCAAGTAGCTCTTCAAAGTAAAACAAAAGACTTCCTTTTAGGAAGTCCTTTTGCGTAAATTAGTTGAATTTCTTTTAATACCAATCATAGTGAAATCATCATTAAATGCCATCATATTCGAAAACTTTAAATCTAAATTGGCAATTTGGCCGGTTTCTTCGTCAACTTTCAAAAACGGAAATATGTCGTCCCTATGGATTTTATTTTCGTATTTTTTAGTCGAAAGTTTAGGATATGCCAGATAAAGGTATCCCTTATCAGTCATGAAATTTTTAATGTCCACCATTTCTAGAACTTCTTTCATCTCTTCAAGCGAGAAAACAAAAGTAAACAAGAAATCAGATTTCTTCCAACTATTACTAAAATCCAAATCATCGAATTCAGTAACATCTTTAGGTATGCCGACAATTACTAAATCACTATATTTTTCGAGTTTTAATTTTGATGTAACATCAGACATTGAATAAGAATTCCATTATGTCGCCATCTTTTACGACATATTCTTTTCCTTCAGAACGCAACTTACCAGCTTCTTTAACCGCTTTTTGAGATCCATATTCATTCAGATCGTCAAAACTCATCGTTTCAGCTCTGATAAATCCTCTTTCGAAGTCGGTGTGAATAATCCCAGCTGCTTGAGGTGCTTTAGTGCCATCTTTAAAAGTCCAAGCACGGGATTCCTTTTCTCCAGCGGTAAAGAATGTACGCAATCCTAGCAAATGATAAGCGGCTCTAATTAATTTATTTAAACCAGGTTCATCAACGCCTTGCATTTCAAGGAAATCTTTTTTATCAGCATCGTCCATTTCAGAAATTTCTTCTTCCATACGAGCCGACAATCCGATTACTTCAGCATTTTCGGATTCTGCAAATTCTTTGACTTGTTTGTAGAGAGGACTGTTTTCAGGATTTGCCATGTCAGCTTCAGAAACATTTGCTACATACAAAATCGGTTTAGAAGTCAATAAGAACAAACCTTTAACGTACTTTTGTTCATCATCTGAGAATTCAATAGTACGGACTGACTTCCCTTCTTCTAGAACTGGCTTGATTTTAGAAACTACAGCAAATTCAGCCTTGATTTCTTTATCGTTTCCGCGGGCTTGACGTTCGAGCTTTGCATAACGGTTATTGATTGACTCCAAATCGGCCAAAATCAATTCAGTATTGATTGTTTCAATGTCGTCTAGCGGGTCAACTTTACCAGAAACGTGAGTGATATCTCCATCTTCAAAAGCACGCACTACGTGGACAATCGCATCAACTTGGCGAATATTTTCGAGGAATTTATTCCCCAGTCCTTCTCCTTGGGAAGCACCTTTAACGATTCCTGCGATATCGGTAAATTCAAAAGTTGTTGGGACAACTTTTTTACTGTTTTCAATTTCAGCAATACGATCTAAACGTACGTCGGGAACTTCAACCATCCCCACGTTCGGCTCAATAGTAGCGAATGGATAATTAGCCATTTCAGCTCCTGCTTGAGTAATTGCGTTAAATAAAGTTGATTTACCTACGTTTGGTAATCCTACAATTCCGGCTGTTAATGCCATAAATTATTCCTCCACTATTTTTTTAATGCGCTTTTGCAAGTCGGTTCTAGAAAGCATAATCACACGCCCACAAGTCTGGCATTCCAATTTAATATCAGCGCCTAATCTAATTACTTTCCAAACATCCCCACCACAAGCATGTGGCTTTTTTGTTTGAATCAAGGTGCCTAATGTGTATTCATATTCCATTAGTTAATATCAATTCCTAAAATATCCAAAATACGACTTAAATCATCATCGTTTGCAAAATCAATTTCGATTTTTTTCTTACCAAGATTAACTTTGGTGGCGAACTTTTCTTCTAATTGGTTGATAATTTCTTGGGCAAAAATGCTTGGCTCATTGGTCTTTTTAATTGGCTTTTCAACCTTTGGTTGATTTTTGTTTTTAACAATTGCTTCAACTTGACGAACCGATAATTCTTGATCGACGATTCTGTTGGCCAAATCTCCCATGTCCTTTTGAGAATCAAGCGAAAGTAAAGCTCTAGCATGGCCCATAGAAATTTTGCTTTCAACAATCAGTCTTGTCACCGATTCGGGCAAAGTTAATAAGCGCAATAAGTTAGCAATAGCTGAACGAGACTTACCGAGTTTTTCAGCAGCCATTTCTTGAGTAAGATTCAATTGCGTCATATAAGAACTGATACCTTGAGCTTCCTCAATAGCGTTCAAATCCTCACGTTGTAAGTTTTCAATGATGGCGATTTCGGCCATTGAATTATCCGATAAGTTACGGACAATGGCTGGAACCGTTTCTAGATTGGCAATTTTGCTTGCTCTATAACGACGTTCACCGGAAACAATTTGATATGTACCAGCATGCTCTCTTACGATAATTGGCTGGACAATCCCGTCTTGTTTGATCGATTCGGCTAATTCATTTAAAGCTTCTTGGTCGAAAGTTTTACGAGGTTGGTATGGGTTTGCTTCAATTTGATTTAATTCAATTTCACTCACACCGGCTTCAGAGCCGTCCTCTTTTTGAACAACTTCTGCAATTTCCGGTTCATCAAAAAGGGCGTCTAACCCTTTGCCTAGTCCGCCTTTGCGGTTAGCCATTAATTGACGTCCTCAGTTTCAAATTCAATTACTGTATAAAAGTGACCAGGTTCGCGGAATTTAGTTGCGTTACGAGAACCAACAAAGGAACTAGTAACGTGTCCGCCAGAATATTTTAAAAATTCGTTTATTTTACGTTGGTGTTCGTGATAATCACCTGCAGTATGGATGATTTCAACTTGATTAATCATTTTCTTTGCCATTATTTTTACCTATGATTTCCTTAACTAATTTATTATACGCACGTGCGCCAGGCGATAAAGGAGCGTACTCTTGAATTGCTTTACCGAAACTTGGAGCTTCACTGAGTTTTACATTACGTGGGATAGACACATTAAACACTTTATCTTTGAAATATTTAGACACTTCTTCAGATACCTGTTTTGACAATTTAGTGCGTGATGTCATTGTCATCAAAACGCCTTCAATTTCCAAATCCTTATTGCCGTGTTCTTGAACCAATTTAATGGTTTGACTCAATTGAACTAAACCTTCTAGGGCATAGTATTCAGCTTGAACAGGAATAATGACTGAGTTAGCCGCCGTTAGAGAGTTTAGTGAAAGTAACCCAAGTGCCGGTGGATTGTCTATCAAAATAAAATCGTATTGATCTTCTGGCAACTTGATTAATGCATCTTTTAGCGCCGTTTGCTTTTTTGATTTTTTCGACAACTCTAATTCAGCACCAGCTAAATCTGGCGTACTAGGAACAACATCGAATAATTCACCGTGTGCGATAGCTTCATTAATATCAGCGCCATCAACTAATACATCAAAAATATCTTTTTGATCTTCAGCAATCTCAACTCCTGAACCAGAAGTTGCGTTCCCTTGTGGATCCAAGTCGATCAAAAGCACTTTTTGTTTTTGAAGAGCTAAGCCGGCAGCGATATTTAAAGTGGTCGTTGTCTTACCAACTCCACCTTTTTGATTGGAAAATACGATTATTTTTGACATATCATTCTATTTTAACGGCTTTTTAGTGGGCGTTCCGGCAAGACGTGGATATTTATTCGGCGTTTTAGAAATCTTATTAACTTCAATGACCGCACGCAAATCGCCGTTTGGCAATTCAAACTCATGAACATCCCCAATCTCACCACCAAGCGTTCTTAGAGCGCGAGTACTTTCAGCCAATTCTTCTTTATAAGAGGCCGACTTATAGAGGATTACCTGACCACCAATTTTAGTCAGCGGTAATAAGTATTCAAGTAATGTCGAGCTATTTGCTACTGCACGAGCCGTTACAAAATCAAAGGATTCACGATACGTCTTGTCCTGCCCAAAATCTTCTGCGCGAGCATGAACTGTTTGAATACCAGTTAAGCCTAATTCATTAGTTAATCCATTCAAAAAATTAAGTCTTTTTTGAAGCGAGTCAACTAAAGTAACTTCTAGTTTTGGTTGAACAATCTTCAAAACTACTCCTGGAAAACCAGCTCCAGTTCCAACATCAACTAAAGTTTTTTGACCTTGAAGTTGTTCCATATAAATTAAAGGTGTTAGTGAATCATAGAAATGTTTCAACCAAACTTCATTACTCTCGGTAATGGCTGTTAAATTGAGTGATTTATTAGTCTCCACCAAGGTAGTTAAATATTGATCGAGTTGTCCGATTTGGGTCAGATTAAGTGAAATTCCTTGATCTTCTAAAATTGAAATAATTTCGTTTTTATCCATACTTTATTTTTTCTTCTTGTTAGCGGTATTGGTTTTTGGAGTAGTGGTTTTTTTTGAGGCTGCCTTTTGTTCTTGGTCTTTTTTATGCAATTTATATAAATCAAATAAGAATAAGACAACTGTACGTAGAACTGCATAAACAGGGACAGCAAGAATGACTCCTGCAATTCCAAAAATGCTTCCCATTGTAAGCAGCAAAACCAAAATAGTTAGTGGATGAATACGGAGATTTTTCCCGATAATGTTGGGATAAAGCAAGTTTCCATCAATTTGAGAAATGATTGTCACGATGACGACAACTGCTACGACTTGTCGCGGACTAACAGTAATAGCTACGATTAAAGCCGGAATCAAACCGATGATAGGGCCGATATAAGTCACGAAATTAGCCAATCCCGCAAAAATCCCTAAAAGTAAAGCAAATGGTTGATGGATAAACGTGTAGCTAATTGTCACCATTGTGCCGACGAAAACGGCCTCAATGAATTGTCCTCCAATATAGCGGCTAATCACGTGGTTCATTTTACTAGTGAGTTGGTTTACTTCGTCTTTAAAACTTGGGAAAAAGACACGATTGATGAATGGGACAAATTTGTCGCCATCAAGCAGAAAATAAAAAGTTACAACCGGAATCGTAATTAAGTTGACGGCGACCGAAGTTACAACCGAAAGCGCATTAGTGACATTAGCTAATATCCCAGTTAACGACCCAGAGATTGTGCTTGTAAACTCTTTTTGGAATTGAGCGGCGGAATAATTTAAATTCAAGCGTTGAACCCACTTGGAATTCAATAAGTCGCGAACAAATCCTTCTAGATCTCTTGCGGTTGCTGGAATTTGCGAAATCATATTACTAATTTGGCTGACTAACTGAGGGATTAGGAATGTAATGGCTCCAGCGACGATTGCCAAAAAACCGATAAAGACAATTACGACTGCTAGAGTATGTTTAACGTTCCATTTGTCCTCTAAAAAATTAACGACTGGCTTTAATAAGAAGAAAAAGAAGCCAGCAACAACTATTGGTAAGAAAATAACCTGAAGAAAAATACCAATTGGTTTAAAAATAAAGTCTAAGTTGGCGAGCAGGAGGATTAATAGAGCAACTAAAACTGCCTCAGTGGTCCAATAAAGGATACGATTCTTACGTAAAAATTCCATAACACTTTTTATTGTATATTACGGGTTGATAATTGTCCGAAAAGTAGGTAGAATGTTTATTTGTACTGAATATATTCAAGGGGTGAAATTATGTCACATAAAAATTTGACTGGAAAGTCACCTTTCAATTCATTCGCTGGACCTCGTCCTGTTGCTCACAATCAACAAAAGAAGCAACAACTTAAGCGTACTGCTCAATTACAACAATGGGCATTAGGAGTTGAAGGTGTTGAACTTCCAAAAGCTGTAAAAGTTAACGGTAAATAAGATTCCAAATCTTGATTTGGCAAATCGCATTTATCCCCTAGGGGATAAGTAAATACCGTAAATAACCGCTTTAATGACAAGGGTTGAACGGTTATAAAAAAGAGGTAGCTGACGAGCTACCTCTTTTTGTTTGCCTTAAAGATATTTTTCAATCGCGATTGATACACCGCTGTCGTCATTGGTCTCAGTCACAAATTGAGCAATTTCCTTTACGGCATCGATACCATTACCCATCGCCACTCCAATTCCTGCAGCTTCAATCATTGAGAAGTCGTTTTGTTGATCACCAATCGCCATCGTATCGCTGAGGTCAATATTTAAATGGTTCGCCAATTGTTTTAAGGCGTTTCCTTTAGAAACGTTTGGATTGACAAACTCCAAATTATTGGCCGTCGAACGAATGACGTTTACTTTACCGTTCCAAGATTCCGGAATTAATTGACTTCTTTCATCGATAATTTCTTTATCGTCGGTCATGATGCCTTTAATGTATTCGTCAATAGGAAAATCAGCCTTATCTTCAAAAATGGTGAGCGGCATATGAATTAACTGGTTTTCAAACGAACCCCATTCATTGATTTCATGCCAGGTTGTCACTGATTCAGCGACCGTTTCGAATTGAGTGTAAGTACCGGCATTGTGGCTGAATTCATCTATTGCTAAAACAATATCCATATCTAGCGGGTTCGAATCAATAACCGTTCCATCAGTGGACATTATTAACCCGCCGTTATAAGTCATAACGTACTGGTCGGATTGTCCATCCAAATTCAATTCTTTTAAAACTGGCTTCACGCTTAAAATTGGACGGCCAGTAGTCAGCACAATTTTCACGCCTTGAGATTTTGCTTTTTGGACCGTATCGAATACGGCTTTTGTAATTTGCAGATTGCTATTAAGTAAAGTGCCATCGACATCGATAGTGACTAATTTCAAACTCATGATGATTCCCTCTTTTTAAATCATACAATTAAAAACTTAACCGGCCAATCAATACTGAGATTACAGCCAAGATTGCGAGTATGGAAATAACTGCAATAAGAATCCATTCTGTCGCAGTTATTTTTTTTTCGTTCTGCTTTTGCGCCGCTAAATAGAAAACAAAACCAACAAAATACGCGACAGTTGTGAGCCAAAGGAAATTTAATCCGGCAATGATGACTGCCACCAGCTGGAAAGTCAGTGAAAGAAAACCAATCAGAGTATTTTTGAGTGACTTCTCTTGAATACCTAGTTTAAATTGATAAGCACTAACTAAGATGTAACTAATGATGATTGCCACAGTAGCGAGCGAGTAGGCGAAATTATAAGCTTCATTGGTCTTTAAAAGTGACAGGAAGAAAATTTGAACCAAAGCTTGCGTGAAAATCAGTGAATTAGCTGGGGCATTATATTTATTCATTTTACCGAACCACTTGGGTAATAATTTTTGTTCTGACATTTGAGAAGTTGCTTCAACTGGTAGCATTGTCCAACTGAGCCACGATCCTAGAATTGAAATGACTAAACCAATACTGATAATTACTCCACCGACTGGCCCTATCATAGCTTCCATTAAGTACATCAATGAAGGCGTTTCCAGTTGTGCAATTTGCCCTTGCGACATATAACCATATGGCAAAATGGAAATAACAACATAAAGAATAAAGAGAGCAACTAATCCAAACACAGTAGCCTTTGCTGCATCAGATTTTCTACGCGCGCGATCAGCCATCATAGCGGCTCCTTCTATTCCGACGAACACCCAAATCAAGGAAATCAAACTAGAAGAAACCTGATTCAAAATCCCAGTAGGCGTAGCTTTACTGAATGACAAATGACTAGCATTTCCAGCTAAATTCATCCAAAAGTGTTCTGAAAAAATATTTACTTTAAATAACAAGATGGCCAGAACTATGAAGACGAAAAGCGGGATTAATTTTGCGATAGTTACAGCGACATTTATAACTGCAGCCGCTTCAACACCACGCATAACCAATAAGGTAAGTCCCCAAGAAATCATTGAAGCAAACAATACAGCTTGCAAACTATTTCCTGATCTTAATTCTTTAAAAAAGTAGCCGAGTGTCGACATTAACATCGTCCCAAAAGCGACATTTCCTAGCCATACACCCAGCCAATATCCCCAACCAGAGAGGAATCCGGCAAAATTACCGAACCCTGCTCTGGCGTAATCAGAGACACCATTTAATTCGGGTTTATTTAATACTAAGTTGCTGAAACTTAGAGCCAGCATCAAAATTCCAAAACCGGTGATAAACCAAGCTAGGAGAGCGACACCTGGGGTTGCAACTTTCGCCAATGACGACGGTATATCAAAAATACCAGCCCCGATTGATGAACTCACAACCAATGAGGTTAAGGCAATCAGTGATATTCCTTTTTTATTATTCATATCTAGACCTCTTTTTCTAACTTTTCTATTATCTAATTATTTGACGATTTTATAGTAAAGAGTGTTTGAAAAATTAAAAAACACTATTTATCAATAGTGTTTTCAAGCGAATTATTTAGCGGAGATTGTTACGCTACCAAGAGTGTCAATTGACAATGGGTTCTTTTGATCTCCGGAAGTAAATATTCCTTTTTTAGAGGCGGTATTTTCGCCGAAACCGTCAACAGCAACAACATTATTAGTTTTAATATTCAATCCAGGAACACTTAATTGATTCAAAACTAAGTCACCACCTTGGTCATTAGTAATAGTGGATGCTTGTAATAAAGTCAATTTGCTCAAAGTGACATAACTATAACCTTGGTTCAAGTCTAGTTTCGATAGATTAATTTCTGAACCGTTAATCGTGCCTCCAAGACTCGCATTTAATTTCATATTTTGTCCGTCAAGATTGTATAGAGAAAGGTTTGCAGAAGTTGTCGACAGATTATAAGTATTCGCCTTAATTTTTTTCATCACGGTCGAATTATAATTCGACACCATTTTCAATTTATCTAGATTTGAATTTTTAGGTACTGTAATGATGATCTTTCGATTTTTATCCGTTCCATTAATCAAACCGCCTTGATCAGAAAAAGTAACCGATAAAGTGGAGCCTTTAATTTTTAAAAGTGGTTTAGTCAAACTATATTTTGTCGAAACATTCCACTCATCACCCTGAACAACATCTAAATTAACACCGCTAATTTTGAGATCGAGAACTTTAAAATTCTTGCCCTCTAAGTCTTTAGTGAAACTATTTTGCTTGATTAATTTAGGACCATCTTGCCAACCAACGTAAAGGTTCGCGCCGGAAACGAAACTTCCCCCCATCAACATTCCACCAATAACCGCAGTTGTGGCTCCAATTATGAGAAACTTTTTTAATTTCATGCTTGTTCTCCTTTTTTTACTTTAAGAAAACGTCTTCCAATAAACTTGGCGAAACGGATAATTTGCATAAAGAGCCATTTTGTAAGATTGACGACGATTGAACCACCGAAAATAACCAGGCCAGTTAAGAAAATACCTAATCCGATATAGAAAATTGCAGAAGCAATTGATTGTCCAAATAAACCGAAGCCCACAAAAATTGAAACTAAACCAACTCCTAATGTGGCAACAATTCCTGCATATACGGCAAAGATGAAAGCGAGCAAGCCACCGATTAAAGCAGCAAATGATAACACGACAACTACTGCCAACGGAATCAGAACCGGTGTCGCAAATAGGCCTAAGATGACCATTGCAACCAATTGGAGTCCACTTATTTTATTTTTAGTTGAGGATTCCGTTTGGTTATCGTTATCGATGAAATATTCGATTTTTAATTTTCGTGCAAAGTTTTTGGGAGTACCGTATTTTTCTTCAAGTTGAGTCGAATCAAGCTGTGCATCTAAAGCTTGTTCTTTATAGAATTGAATCAATTCTTTTCGATCATCCACTGGCACGTTGTTTAAATACTTTTCGGTTTGTGTGAAATAGTCGTCGATCATTTTTTACCTCCTAATAACTCGTTGGCACTCTTGTTGAAAAGTTGCCAATCATTTTTAATCTCATCCAGTCTCTGTTTACCTTTTTCGGTAATTTTGTAATATCTTCTAATTCGCCCTTCAAAAGGTTCATCGTATGTTTCTAAATACTCATCTTTTTTTAATCTTCGAAGAACCGGATACATCGTCGAATCGCTGACTTGGAACAAATCTTGCATCGTCTTTGTGATGATATACCCGTACGTATCTTCTTTTTCTAACAGCGACAGAACCGAACCATCCAATATTGCGGTTGGAACTTGAATATTCATTCGTACTCATCCTTCCTTTCTATTTCATATAACACTATATGTTATATACCATATACTACACGTAATATAATATTGTGTCAAGAAGAAATTCTAAGACTAAAAAAAACCGTCAACTCTTTTTCAGAATTAACGGTTAATTGAAATAATTTTGCGATTGCCCCTACAGGACTCGAACCTGTGCATAACGGCACCAGAAGCCGTCGCCTTACCAACTTGGCCAAGGGGCAGTGTGATGTTTTGCTTCGAAAAACTTTTATGCCATGTGGCATTCAGCCGAAGCATCACCAAGGAGCAGTGTTTGTTTTGAACACGCCTGCCATCCTAAAAGGACAATAAATATATTACTATAAATCACCCAAACGTTCGTGAAAATTGTCTATATACTAAAAGTATGAAAAGAATAGCACTTACATTCGACGACGGTCCACACGCAGGAACAAGCGATGAAATTCTGGACACCTTAAAAGAATTTGATGCCAAATCAACTTGGTTTGTGATTGGTGAAAACGTTTTAAAGTATCCTGAATTATCTCAAAGAATTTCCGATGAAGGACATGAAATTGGTAACCATACATTCACGCATCCTTCGTTGACTTCTCTTTCCAGCCAAGAAATTTTAGAACAAGTTTCGAAAACCGATCGCGCCATAAAAGATACAATTGGTGGTATCGAAGCTTCGTTTGTGCGTCCCCCAATGGGTGATTATAACGATTATGTTGAAGAAATAATTGATCGTCCTCTAATTTTATGGAGTGTCGATTCTCTGGATTGGGAATACAAAGATGCCACCAAAATCCGCAATGCCATCGTTGGCAATGTGGATGATGGTGATATCGTATTAATGCATGCGTGGGTTCATTCGACTTCCGAAGTGCTTGGCGATATTCTGAGCTCTTTGAAAGATGAAGGTTTTGAATTCCAAACCGTTTCTGAAATGCTCGGTGAAAAATTACAAAACGCAAAAGTTGTTCGCTCTTTAAACCACATCGAATACAACGACTAAAACTAAGAATTAAAAGAAGTGTCCAAAATTGGACACTTCTTTTTTACATCATGGCGTATCTTTGAATGGCTTTATCGGGAATTTGTTGAGGAATCACTATCGATGGGATGTAACCATTCAATATCTTGCTGGAATTCCGGCTCAGATTCTCAACACCATCTTTACCGGAAACTTTCTTGGCAACTTTCAAAGCAGCTTTCAGGCTTCCGTTAGAGTGATTGAGATCTCTGGTTTCAGAAGCAAGTACGTGAACATAACCATATTTCAGCATTTCTTTAGCTAGTTTCTGAACTGATTTTCCATAGTCACCAATTAAACTAGCGGACTGGACCTGGATAATTGCTCCCATAATAATTAATTCAATTAAGATATCGGGATTATTCTGAATTGAAATATTTCTTTCTGGATGTTCGATAATTGGGTGAACGCCAAACAAAGACATTTCTTTAAAAGTATCTAGATAGTGTAAGACATTCGCGTTATTCTGAATTGAGATAAGGGGCGTCTTTATGTTTTGCCCTAAACCGATGACCTTGCCGTCAAGTAAATCACGATAATTGTAATTAGCGATATCAATTCGTTGAGCTGGATGAACCGTTAAATCCAGAGCCCGATTTCTCAACTCAACATTTAACTGCTTAGTGTAAGCAAGGATTGAAATTGGCTCTGCATAAGTCGGACTAGCTACGACATCAGTAATTCCGTCTTTAATAAATAATTTAGCGAGTTGGAGGGACTGATCGAGAGTTTTTGAACCGAAATCAATCATTGGCAAAATATGTGTGTTTAAATCGATCATTTATCTCCCTCCTTTTGAAATAAAAAAATAACACTCCTAAGTGTTATTTTTAGCATATATTTAAGATACCAATAAAAATTATTTTGGACAACGTTTTAGAACGGAATGTGTGAAAAGCACGTGAAAATTCCCCGAACTAAATAGCAAACGTTCCACCGTGAACTTCCGTGATATCGCTGGCGATAATGAAAGCGTTGTCGTCGATTCGGTGAACATGGTGCAAGAAGTGTGAATAATTTTGTCGATCAATTAAAACCATCAACATTTCTTTTCCATCCTCGGAATAACCACCGCGAACGTCAAACACCGTGAATGAATTTTTTTGATTCTCTGTGATCATTTCTTTAACATCACTAATTTGAGGGCTCATAATATAAACCAATTTCTTATGATCTAATCCATCTTCTATGTAACGCATGATAATTGAGGTAATAATTAATGAAAAGACCGCCAAGAAAAAAGCGTTTGTCCCCGAAACAAAAACGTTGAAGAAAGTGACGATGACATCGATTGCCAACAACGAATAAGCCGGGTTAACGTTGAAATATTTCTTAATGATAAGTGGGGGTACCGATGTTCCACCGGCCGAAGCATTGATACGATAAAGAATTGAAATTCCCAGAGCGAATGTGGCTCCCCCAATAATAACGGCCAGCAGAGAATTATCGACTAGTTTAAAGCTCGGGGTGATTTGCAAAAGGACAGGTAAAGCGAATGACCCAAAAGCGATGCGGGCGACTTGTTTTTTATCCAAAAATACTGCAGCGAGTAAAACCATAATGGCATTAATAATCAAAACAACGAGTGCTCTATTCCAGCCAAAGGCCGCTTCTAGCAAAATACCAATTCCAGTGGAACCACCAGCTGCGACATCTATTGGTGCATAAAAGAAGTTTATTGAGATGGCAATTATTTCAAGTCCGATTAAAAGTAAACCTAATTGATACCACCATGTTTCTGAAATTAATTTTCTCTTTGAACTCATTCTTCTACTGTATAAAAAAATTATTTCTGAACTGTGACACGAAAAAGAAAAACCTAGTTCTCATAAGGAACTAGGTTAAAAGTTATTGATTTGTCATCTTAAATTCGAGGAATAAATCATTGTAACGCTGGGTCCAAGCGGATCCTAAATCTTGATATACCTGCATTCTAGAAATAGTCTTTGTAGACGGATAGAATTGCTTACCGCCAGAAATTGATTTAGGTAATAAGGCTAGCGCTTTTGTGTTAGGCGTTGAGTATCCGACATATTCGGCGTTTTGAGCAGCGTTTTTAGGATCGCTCATAAAATTAATAAACTCATTGGCCGCTTTTAAGTGCTTAGCCGTTTTAGGAATGGCAAAGTTGTCAAACCAAAGATTTCAACCTTCAGTAGGCAAAACATAATGTAGATGTTTGTTTTGGTACATCATGTCTGCTGCGTCTCCTGACCAAACA
>JAISIV010000122.1 GCA_031261865.1 Lactobacillaceae bacterium
CCAAGGACCAGAAATGGTTCTTTTTGTTTACACTAAAATTATGATTATTAACGTTACGAAAAGGGCCGCTAAAATCCTCCCAAAAGAATGGTTACTAGATGACCAGGCTAAAGAACCAAGGCATAATTTTTCGGACTGGCACTTGAATTCCTATTGGTTTGACAATGGAACTAGACCATTATTTATGCTCACAAATAATGTAACTTTTCTGACCACTAGCTTTTATAACAAAGCTAATATGTCTGAAACTGATTTTCAACTAGGAATCCTTAATTCAATTTCGGCAGAATTAATGAATTCCATGTTGCCGCTTGGTATTGAAGAAGCAATTAAGTCAGCCAATAAATATGGTGATTACGCCAAATTACCAATTAGATTCGTCGCTAAGACTGATCGTAAAGTTATGGGGCATATGAAAATGAACGCCGATATTGTATGGATGGCAATTAATCAACAAGGTGAAAAAATCAATAAACGAGAAGTTTTACAGCCTGAACTCGAAGTTTTTCAACATATCAACAGAATGATTACGCACAATTTAGAAGGAAAGGACTATATAAAACCTTACGAAGAAACCCGTAAGTTATTAAGAGAGTTGCGATAATTGTCCACCAAAAATTACAAAAATTAACTAATTTTTAACCTATTTCAAAGATTACAGTTAGATGTCAGAAACGCCGACCTCAAGATTAACTGTGAAGCCTCTGTAAAATTACAGTAATAAAGCCCAATTATGATTGTTTTCATATTAAGTTATGAAAAATAATCAAGTGTTCCAAAAAATTAATAAATCATTTCTCAGTTTAGTTGCAGCCTCATCAGTTTTTACCGGTATGTTGTTGGTCGACAATTCTAAAACTCTTGTCACAGCTGAAACTACAAAAAAGCAAACTGCTGATTCCGATTTCTTCAACAAAGTTACTGAACAAATTAAAGAAGCTGTTGTTAGTGACAAGATTCAAGACGCAATTAACAAAAAAACTGAATCTCAAAACGCAGCAACTGAAGAGAATACTGTAAGTGGCGCTGGCATCTTCCAGTCAACACTTGATTCTCTAAATAGTCTCCGCGCTCAACGAGGTTTAGCTCCTCTTACCTGGGACGCCAATTTAGCCGGTGCCGCTTATTCCCGTGCGGCATTAACTGCTACATCTGGAATCCCTGCTAATCATTATTCAACTGAAGGTGAAGTTATCGCCATTGGTTATGGCCTAGGCGATGATGTTATCTATGCTTGGTTGACTGATCGCAATATGAATTACGGTCACTTCATGTGGGAATTAAATTCTAGTTACACTCACGTCGGTTTCGGTTTAGTTGATGGTGTAATCGTAGGACACGCTTATTAATATCAATTCGGAATCGCTTCGGCGATTCTTTTATTTTGTCTTCAAATCGTGCCTATAATCAAGGTATGAAATTTAATTATTACGGACAATCTACATTTGTCATCACAACTGAAAATGGCACAAAACTTTTATTCGATCCATTTTTTACTTCGAATCCGTTAACTAAAACTGACCCTAATTCAATTGAGGCGGATTACATTTTAGTGTCGCATGCGCACAACGACCACGCCGAAGACCTCCCATTGATTGCCAAAAACACAAACGCTCAAATTATTGGAATGGTTGAATTAACTGATTTTTATATGCTGCAAGGTTTGAATGTTCACGCTATGAATATTGGGGGACAATTCGAGTTTCCTTTTGGAACTGTGAAATTAACTCATGCCCAACACAGTTCATCAATGTTTATCAATGGACTCCCAGTTTATATGGGGGAGCCAGTTGGGTTCTTATTAGATATTGACGGCAAGCGTATTTATTATTCCGGAGACACCAGCAATTTCGGAGACATGGAGCTTTTCGGAAAAGAAAAACCTATTGACTTAGCAATCCTTCCTATTGGTGATAACTTTACAATGGGACCACATGCGGCCTCCAGTGCTGCAAAACGCTTAAATACTAAAAGCGTTATTCCCGTTCACTACAATACTTATCCACTCATTGAACAAGATCCGTATGCTTTTGCAAAAATGTTACCGGATGGGGTAGTTACTGTTGTTGAACCTGATACTGAAGTTGAAATATGAGAAAGTACCTAAGTTTTAAACCCCTATCAAGGCGGGATTTCTGGTTTTCTCAAATTGGATTCGCTTTTTTTGCAGTATTCCTATTATTGGTTTATCGATTTTCAAAAGATAATTTTTTCGTTGCCACTATTTTAGGGCTGATCTATTCATTCGAAATGATCCTAGTCTTAAGAAGACTCTACGATACTGGTCTTAAAACGGGAAGAATAATTTGGTTTTTCGTTGTGACAATATTTGTGGGCCTCATCGTTTTCTTCGGCTTGTGGATGTCTACGGCGTTGCCGGAATGGTATGCGTTTCCTACAAGTTCGAAGTATTTAGAGTTCCTGCTGTCTCCAGCGGTTTACTTTTTTGGATTTTTGATCGTTTTCGTGCCACTTTTGACTTACAAACACGATTCCTTAAACAAAGAGGCAATTTACGAAGGTGAGCATTATCCAGGATTTAGTTTGGCTTTAGGGATGTCGATAAGTCTCGTATTCTTATTTTTATTATCAATCTCGCATACAAACACATACTTCTTTGAAAATCATGATAAGTTTTCAACCAGAGTTCAAGTAGTGTTGATACGCAACAGCGACCGATTTTCTGATCACGTTCGCAATGACGGTGGTAACACTTTGAATATCGACGAAACTACTAAGATGGTCAGCGTTGTAGGACATGATGAAATTTTTCCCTCACCAAAATTTGAACTCCATTTTGAGAAAACAAATATTTCTTTGATAGCAACGCCTAAGGCAAATTACATTTACGGAACGGTAAATGGGAATCGAGTTGAATACCTCATTGACAAAAAATTTAAAATTCACGCAATGGATAATCAGACAAAGTCTGCAGGCTTTCAAGAGACAGCTCAACAGTGGGTTACATATGTTGTTAAAAAAGGAAATTATCGCGCGGTTCCGGATTACTTTTCACCCTTAAGATGGCTTGACTACGTATTGCTGGTTCCTAACAGTCGCGAATATAGAAATCCAGCATTTGGAAATTAAATGGCAAAATTAGACAAATACGACACAATTAAAATATTTTCGAAACCAGTTCAGCAAGATAATAACGGTAATTATTTGGTTTCACCCGAAGCAAAACAAGTTATCTACAGAATCGGAAAACACACCAAAGGTAAATTGACTAAACCGGGTCAATTGTTTTTGACTGAAACGAATCAAATGATGGTGGTTGTCGACACAGAAGAACTTAAATTCAAAGACCGACATGAATTCACGCCGATGCAGAGATTCCTGAACGAATCCATCCGCCTTTAGTGAGTCGACGTCCTAGAACTTTTGAAACCGCTCTTGTAAGCGCTTACATAATTCACTATAATAAATTAAATATGACAAAATACGTAATCCACGCACAATCACATACTCAAATGACATCGGGAAAAGCCAGAGAAGACTTAGATGTTGTCGCAGAAGAACTTGGTTATCAAGTTCTAGAAGAATCTCAATTCGACGACTGGAAAAACCAAATTCGTCCTGACGATATTGTTTTATTTCCATTTCCTAATAAGAAAGGATCTGAAGCCGGCGATCTGTTCATGATTAAAACCATTCTTTCTTTCAGCGCCAAAATTATTACTCTCGCTTACAACGTTGATTATCTAAGATACCCAGATGCCGATCGCGCTTCAATTATTGAAGCTTTAGAGAACTCGCACGTCGTTATTTCAATGACTGAAAAAATGGCTGAGCAACTAAAACAAGATGGCGTCACTACGCCACCGATTACGACCCTCGGTTTATTCGACTATCTTCTAGATAAAACCAAGAAAACGCCGGCCAACTACAAAAAGGAAATCATTTTTGCTGGAAGCCCTTATAAAGTTCCATATGCCGCTAACTGGACAAACAAAACCCCCCTTAAGGTTTATTCAAGAAGAGAAGAATTTCCGGAACCAAATAACGGTAATCTGTCGTATGGTGGTTACTTCCCGCCAGAACAATTACCATTCGAAATTAAGGATGGTTTCGGATTAATCTTTGATGCGGATTCAGATACCGGAACTTTCGCAGAATACCAAACTATGAACACCCCTCATAAGGCTAGCCTATTCTTGAACGCCGGCGTACCAATTTTGGTGAACCGTAGGGCTGCCGTTGCGAATATCATTCTTGGTCTTCAAGCAGGGATAGCGATTGATTCTGTCGACGATATTGATGATGTAATCAAGTCTCTTTCAAAAGAAGAATATGACTTCATGGCAAAGAACGCCTTGATGGCTAGCCCCTTAATAGCTAATGGTTACTTCTATAGAAAAGCTATTATTAGTGCTGAAACACTTATTTAAGTTCAAGTGAACTATAATCAAGTGTCAAGAGCAACATTTCAAGATTGCTCTATGGAGACAAAATGAATTATCTTTTTGGAATTTTATTATTAGTAGCGGGGATTTGGGAAATTTACGCAGTGCTGTCCGGATTTCGCAAGTTCAGTGATGCGGCAAAGTCAAGCAATAATTCTATGAGATCAGGTGCTTTTGTCATGAGCTTTGTCTTTGGCATTATTTTTATTCTTTTCGGAATTTCAGCTTTCTTTATCAAATAACAAAAATGTCGTAACCTCCACAGAAGTTACGACATTTTTTTACTCATTCTAATGTGTTCGATCCCGGCGTCCATAAAGGTTTCACCGCTACCGACATATCCAAGTTTTTCATAGAAACCACGTGCGGTTAATTGAGCGTCTAAAACGATTTCATTGAATCGCTCAATTTCAGCTAGTCTTTCGATCTCATAAAATATATCGCGAGCAAGCCCCTGGCCTCTATAATCAACTAACGTAGCTACACGACCAACATGTAAAATTCCATGTTCCACATATACCCGTGCCGTAGAAACTGGTTTCCAGTCATCTTCGAAGCTTACAAAGTGCCAAGAAACTGGGTCTAAATCATCCAATTCATCAGCTTCAGACACACCTTGTTCTTCCATGAAAACTTTAAAACGGATCACGCGGGACTGTTCAGCCAGCCACGAGTCGCCATATTGGTGTGCGATTCTCTGTAATGTCATAAACTAATTATATGGAAAATTATGATGTAGCAATTATCGGTGGTGGGCCGGTTGGTATTTTTACGGCCTACTATGCCGGATTACGAAATTTAAAAGTAGCTCTCATCGAGAGTCTTGAAGTTCTGGGTGGACAAGCCTCAGCTTTGTATCCTCAAAAACGTATTTTAGATATTGCTGGTTTTTATGAAATTGGCGGACAAGAACTAGTTAATGATTCAATTAAGCAAATGAATCGTTTCGAAGTTGATGTTTTGCTAGATACAACCGTCGAAAACGTTCAAAATGTTGGCGAAAACGATTTCTTATTAACTACAAATAAAGCCGATCTTCATGCAAAAACGGTTATTCTCGCAACTGGTGTTGGTTCATTTACTCCACGTCCACTTGTGTTGGACAATGCTGATGAATTGGAAAACGTCGACTTTATGATTAAAGACGTTGAAGATTACCGTGATAAAACAGTTCTTGTTTTAGGTGGCGGAGATTCTGCCGTTGATTTTTCAAACATGCTTGATCCAATTGCAGAACAAGTTACCTTGGTTCATCGTCGCGATCAATTCCGTGCGCTAGAACGTTCTGTAATAGAACTTCAAAATTCCGGTGTTGATGTTAAAACCCCTCTTCAAATCACCGCTGCTGAAAATACACCTGAAGGCCAATTATTAGTAACGCTTTCAGATGAATCACAGATGAATGTTGATAAATTATTAGTTGCTTACGGTTTCAAATCTTCATATTCAATTATTGATGGTTGGGACATTCAACCTGAAAAGTTCGGTCCTCGTTTCTTAACTGATAGTCGTCAAGAAACTTCTGTTCCAGGAGTGTTTGCAGTCGGGGATGCTGCTGGATATCCAGGAAAGGCCGACTTAATTGCAACCGGTTACGGAGAAGCACCAACTGCAGTCAATGAAGCCATAAATATTTTCGATCCCGATCGTGGTGGACCAGCCCACTCAACTTCTTTAAATGTTTAAGTCAAAAATTAATACAATTTGGAATTTTATAAAAGTCAAAATGAACCCGAGCACTAGGTCGGGTTTTTTAACACTGCTAGTTTTCTTCTATTGGGTGAAATCTCTGGTCGCTTATTTTGTCGACTTCCGTGGTCTGGGCATTAATAATGTTTTGCAATTTATTACTGCTGTTGACAATCCAATTTTCTTTACCGCATTTATTTTGCTCTTAGCAGGTTTTATTAAAAGGGCTCGTTATTTTTACCCAACGGTCATCATTGTTTACATTGCTCTTAATGTATTGCTTGTTGTAAACGTCTTGTATTTTCGTGAGATGACCTCGTTTATTTCCTTTAATACAATTGCCGGATACGGAAAAGTCAGTCAGGGTGTTGGGGCAGCCTCTTTAAGTTATTTCAAGCCGCACGACATCATTTATTTTGCGGATGTTATTTTAGGTCTGATTTTTTTCAGAAAAATAAAACTCGATTTAAAACCAATTAAAAGAGATTATCTTAGATATTTGTTGTCGATCGCCGTTCTTGGTGTCACTTCGAATTATGCGTTAGCCTCAATCGATCGCCCACAGTTACTTACTCGGGGTTTTGATGTTAATTACTACATTAAATATTTAGGTATCAATTTTTATACTGTTCAAGATACGATTGATAGTTTTAATCGCGATCGTTTAAAGTCGCAAGCTAAACCTTCAGACATAGATAACATTCGTGCCTATATTAAAAAACATTTCGCACCAGAAGATGCCAAGTATTTTGGAGTTGCCAAGGGTAAAAATGTTATTTATATTCATTTGGAGTCTTTCCAACAGTTCAGTATCGACGCCAAAATAAACGATCAAGAAGTAACGCCTTTTATTAATTCTATTTATCATTCCAAAGATGCCATTTCTTTTGACAATTTTTACCATGAAGTTGGACAAGGTAAAACGACTGATGCTGAAACAATGTTAGAAACTTCTACTTTCGGTTTGCCAACAGGTTCAGTTTTCAATCGTTACTACGCTAATCAATTCCAAGCGATGCCAGCTATTCTCGACCAGGATTATGGTTATTCGTCCGCTGTTTTCCATGGAAATAATGCGTCGTTTTGGAATCGATCTGTAATGTACAAATCATTGGGCTATCAGAATTTCTTCGATGCCAGTTACTTTGACGTTAGTGGAAGAAAGGCAACTACTTGGGGCTTAAAAGACAAACTACTATTTAAGGATTCAATCCCATTCCTAGAAAAGATGTCTCAACCCTTCTACGTTAAATTTTTGACAGTTACTAACCACACGCCATTCACTCTTGATTCTGAAGATGCAGACCCAACTTTTACTGGCCCTAATACTAATTCGCCAATTGTTAATGGATACTTCCAGACCAATCGTTATTTAGATAATTCGGTGCGCGAGTTCTACGATTATTTACAAAAAACAGGTCTCGATAAGAAGTCAATTATTGTTTTGTATGGTGACCATTACGGTATTTCCGAGAGTGAAGATAAAGTCGCTGCTCAAGCGCTAGGAATCAATACTGACAATTGGAACGATTTCAATGATTTGCAAATGCAAAAAGTTCCTTTCATCATCGATATGCCTGGTTCTAATTTGGGCGGTATTAAAGATACTTTCGGTGGTGAAATCGATGCCATGCCAACTCTAGAACACTTACTCGGTATTAAGACTCAAAAGTACGTTCAGTTTGGACAAGACCTTTTAAGTTCTAAACATGAACAACAAGTCATTTTTAGAAACAAAGATTGGATTACCCCTGAATATGCGTCAATCGGAGAAAACATATACGATACTAAAACTGGCACTGAAATTGATTTAGCCGATTTAACTTCCGATCAGCGTAAACAAATTGATAAATTGTCAGCTAACGCCGACAAAAAACTCGGCTATTCCGACGAATTAATTTATAGAGATTTATTGCGCTTCTATACTCCAAGTGGGTTTACCCCGATTAAGCCGCAAACATTTGATTACAGTTATACAGCGACCATGAATCGCTTAAATGACTATGGAAGTACTTCTATTTTTGCTCAAAATGGTAACAGATCTACCTCTGCTGACTATGTAACAGACGCTCCAGAACAAAATGATCCAAGAACCGATAGTGCTCGTATTACGATTCAAGAAAATGATGAAGTCAGTTCTAGTTCGGCCGAGTCACAGTCTCAATCTTCATCAAGTCAATAAAAATTTCAACTTCAAGATAATATCTTGGAGTTTTTTATTACTATTGAAAAATGAACGAAATTGATAACGACTTAGACCTTCAATTTAAATGGTTACAGGATGCTTTAGATAACGATAATCAAGAACTATTTTTGAGTCGCTTTGATGAGCTCCACGGTTATGAAAAAGCGCAATACTATTTGTCGTTAGATAAAGAACAACGTGAATTAGTTATTACTTTTTTGGATGGACAAAGACTAGCTGAAATCTTTGATGACATCAACGAAACTGAAGCTGACTTTCATGAGCTTTTAAAAGAAATTCCAGCTCGAAAAGCGGCCGCCATGTTTAATGAAATGTATACCGATAATTCGGTCGACATTTTAGAAACGCTCAGCCCTTCAGAATTGTCGACTTATTTGTCGCTTATGCCAAAAGCTGACGCTCAAGAAATTCGCGAGCTCTTAAACTATGACGACTATACGGCCGGTTCTCTTATGGGAACTGATTTTATTTCGGTTTCTGAAAATATCGAAATTGGCTCGGCAATGAAAATTGTCAAACAAAGGGCTAACGACGCTGAACAGATTACATATGTTTACGTGGTTAATAGTAGCGATATTTTAGTTGGTGTTATTTCCCTTAGAAGCTTGATTGTCGAGTCTGACAATAAAAAAGTTTCTGATTTCATGAATACCAATTTGATTACAGTCGAACCCGACACTGATCAAGAAGAAGTCGCCCGCATTATGCAAGACTATAATTTCGTTGCTCTCCCAGTTGTCGTTCGCGGAGAATTAATCGGTGTAATTACGGTCGATGATATCGTCGATGTTATTCAAGAAGAAGCCGATGATGATTATTCAAGACTTGCCGGTGTTGATGTTACTGCTGAAGACACACCAATTATTTCTGCTTTAAAAAGATTGCCCTGGTTAATTGGATTGATTTTTCTTGGTTTAGGAACGGCTAGCGTCATAAATGGTTTCGATCATTTAATCAGTCAAGTGTCAGTTTTAGCGGTCTTTGTTTCTTTAATTACAGGTACGGCCGGAAACGCTGGAACCCAATCTCTTGCCGTTTCAGTTCGAAAAATTGCATTAGACGAATCATCGGGTTTTTTGAAAACGCTTTTGATTGAAATCTTAATTGGTTTGATTGTTGGAATAGCCTCTGGTTTCGTTATCTTCTTAATTGTTATTGTTTGGAAAACGAATATGATGTTGGCCGTGGCCGTAGGGATTGCTATGGGAGTGGCTATTTTGGTTGCCAATGTTGCAGGAGCTTTTATCCCTCAATTTATGAATAAAATCGGAGTGGACCCAGCAATTGCTTCTGGTCCATTTATTTCGACCATGTCTGATTTAACTTCAGTTTTGATCTATTTCAATATTGCTAGTTTATTTCTCCAACATTTTTCATAAAATATTGAATGAACTTATAGTTGAAAATTTTAGTTTATTGTGATATTATTTTCTTACCTGAGGAACTCACGATATTGTGGGGCTGTCAATTTTTGTCAGTTTTCCGAAGAGGAGTTTTATAGTTTATCGATTCACAAATGTAAATCGCAACAACTGTTAACGTAAATATTTGAATGGCCGACGCCGGGTCTGACAAAATTTCATGTAAAAGTGAAACAAGTTTAATCATCGTGCTAATCCTTTCAATATTATTATTGACACGGAATTTTATTTCGAAAATGAGG